>CAYNPW010000014.1:0-35031 GCA_964399215.1 uncultured Ruminococcus sp.
CTACAACGCTATGCCTATCGAGGGCGTTGAAAAGCTTGTTGAATTTATGAAGAAGTTCGAGGCTGAAAACGCTTAAATTTCTTTGAGTGGTGCGAATATGAATCCTATTTTTCAGCTTAGTGAAGAATTCAGGAACAGAGTCAAACGCAGAAACAAAATACGCCTGAAGATCATAGCGGTGTGCTTTGTTCTGGTTATTATTGGTCTTTTGATATTAAGAATTATAGCCTGATACATAAGGTCGCCTTGCGCATCTGTACGATATAGTTTTTAGAGGTGACCATAACAGAAAAGAGGTAAATTTAAATGTACAATATACTTACGCTCAATAAAATCGCCGCTGTGGGAACGGATAAGTTCGACAAGACGATGTATTCGGTAAGCGACAATACCGCAGAACCTACCGCTATTATGGTTCGTTCCGCTAAAATGCACGATATGGAAATGCCCGAAAGCCTGCTTGCTATCGCAAGAGCAGGAGCAGGCGTAAACAATATCCCCGTTGACAAGTGCGCTGAACAGGGTATCGTTGTTTTCAACACTCCCGGAGCAAATGCTAACGCTGTTAAGGAGCTTGCTATCTGCGCTCTGCTCCTTTCTTCAAGAAAGATTACAGAGGCTGCTGCATGGGCGGCTTCACTTAAGGGAACTCCCGACGCGCCAAAGACTGTCGAAGGAGGAAAGTCCAAGTTTGCAGGTCCTGAGATACTGGGCAAGACCCTTGGTATCATCGGACTTGGCGCTATCGGCGGAAAGATCGCAAACGCGGCTGTTTCACTTGGTATGAACGTTATCGGCTACGATCCCTATCTTTCTGTAAATGCGGCTCTTATGCTTGAGCCTGCGGTCAAGGTAACAGCGGACGTTAACGATATTTACAAGAACTGCGATTATATTTCTATCCACGTTCCTTATATGCCTTCAACAAAGAACACTATCGACGCTGAACAGATCGCAATGATGAAGGACGAAGTTCGTCTTATCAACCTTGCAAGAGGCGAACTTATCAACAGCGAAGAGGTCGTTAAGGCTATCAAGGCGGGTAAGATCGCAAAGTACGTTACTGATTTTGCAGACGACGTAGTTCTTGGCGAGGAAAACGTTATAGTGCTTCCTCATCTTGGAGCTTCAACACCTGAGTCTGAGGATAACTGCGCAGTAATGGCTGCTAACGAACTTATGGATTATATTGAAAGAGGTACTATCAAGAATTCCGTAAACTTCCCGAATGCGGAACTTGCAAAGACGGGAGATCATCTTGTTTGCGTACTCCATAAGAATGTTCCTGCACTTATCTCACAGATCACGGGAGCGGTAAGCAGTAAGGGAGCGAACATTGAGAACCTTGTTAATAAGTCCAAGAAGGACTGGGCTTACACAATGCTTGACGTAAACGGCGAGATAGACGCAGAGACTATCAAAGCAGTGGACGGCGTAGTAGGAGTAAGAGTACTTTAATAAAAAACAATTACAAACAGCAGGGGGCTGCCAAGGCGAAAAATGCGCACTTGCAGTCCCCTTTTAGGTTTTCGGTTGTCAGATCGATAGGTAGGATTTTATTTCTGATAATTTTGTTTTCAACGAAGGAGTGTTAAAATGACAAAAGCATTGATAGCATTACTTTATATCGGAGGTCCTATGGCTATGGTACAGCTTATATACCGCATTGCAGATAATAACGGAAATAAGACCGCCAAGCTTGTGGAAAAGCTCCCCGTTCTGAAAGAGAAAAAGTTTTTTATACAAATTGCCTTGCCGCTGCTGTTTATGCTGTTTTTCGGTGTGATATGTGTTATTTTCAGTATTCCTGCAAAGATATTCTTTGTTGTGTGCGGAGCCGTAGTCGGTCTTATTAACGGTATTGCAGTCACAATTATGTATAAGTGCGAGTAATGCAACCTTAAATTAACCTATATTAATTCAAATTTATGAACAAAGACTATAGTTTTAATTGTTTTATTTATGATTTAGTGCAAATTTAAGTGATTTTATAAAATACCAAAAATCACTTAAAAATTTATTAATAAAAATAGTTGACAAATGCCTTATATTATGGTATACTCTTATTAACAGTGATTTATTTTACGGACAAATAAAAGGTCCTAAAAATCCTGTTTAGTATAGCATTCTTAATGATAAGAGGGATTTCAGATGAATGAGCTTGACAGAATATCTCAGGCAGAAACCTACATAAACAGATATTTTGAATTTGAGGACGCCGTAACTATCAACGAAGATAATAAAGAGTACCTTAAAACTTATATTAAGGACGTTTCAAAAGTTGTTGCGGACTTCGATGTTAAGAAAAAAATTACCATGTCAATAGGTTTATGCTTGCTTATTGGTTTGGTTGTATTTGTGTTGTTTTTTATAATCCTGGGCTCGGATCTTATATTATTTGATATTATTGCAGGCGTTGTTGTATTTGTACTCGGCACAGCTTTTGTTATTGCTCTTAACAGATACAGACTTACAGCGGCTCAGGAGCATCAGGTAGAGGTCAATGAAGGCATCAAGGAACAAATCAGTATTCTTGACAGCAGAAAGCCCCAGCTTGAAAGACAGAGAGATGACTATTTAAAGGCGCTGAGCAAAAAGATCGATTTTATGGAGCTTGATATAGACTATATGAAAAATATAGGAAAAATCAAGGAATATATAGTAAACGGCAGTGCAGAGACCTGTGAAGACGCTGTTGACATGTATGAGCAAAACTTGCTTATGGAGCAGATGACTAATATTATAAGCAAGAGCGAAGTAAAGCCTCTCACTCATGAAGAAAATCTTGAGCGTTTCGGAGATCCATTAAAGATAATTAAGGAGAACAAAAAGAAAAAACGCAAAGAAAAAAAAGGAAAATAAATTACAGCGGGCAAATTGTTTGAATTGCCCGCTGTTTTTATTTTTTAGTTATTATAAATTTCTTTGCATAGAAAATAAAAGTCCTGCATATGGGGACTTCGCTCCTGCGGGAGCGACGAGGGGCGCTGCACCCTCGACCCCTGCAATTTAATTTATGATGCTGTATTTTTATTTCTTTAAGCTGAGAGGCTTTTTCTTTATCTGTCCTTTATTTCTCGGATATTTCTCGGGTGTTTCGCTAATTTTTCTTATTACGATCAGTGTTCTCCCGTCTCCGTTAGGAAGCTCGTAATTTACTTTTTTTTCTACTTTTCCTCCTAATATTTTTATCGCATTCTCCGCTTCCTCTAACTCCTGCTCTCCTCCCGATCCTTTTAAAGCTGAAAAAACTCCGCCGATTTTTATAAACGGTATACAGTACTCACAAAGCTCTGTCAGATTTGCCACAGCTCTTGCCGCAGCGCAATCAAATTTCTCTCTGTAATATGGATCTCTTCCGAGCTCCTCCGCTCTTCCATGAACACAGTCTGCTCCCAGATCAACCGTTTCTGATACATGTCTAAGAAAATTGACTCGCTTGTTAAGACTATCCAATAAGGTGATATTCAAATCGTCCCGATAAATTTTAAGCGGACACGACGGAAATCCTGCTCCCGTACCCACATCGATAACACAGGAATTTTTAGGAAGTTCAAACAAAGTAAAAGGATAAATGCTGTCAAAAAAATGCTTAACAGTAATGCCCTCAGGATCTGTAATTGCAGTCAGATTGATCTTTTCGTTCCACTCAACCAACAGTTCAGCATATTTGTAAAGCCTTTTATACTGCTCATCAGACAAATTCAGCCCATATGTCCCGAAAATTTTATCTGTTTCCGATTTAGATAACATCATAGAATTTTCTCCTTTTCATAACTTCTTTCACTATTGAATGTAACTATTTTTTATTCTGTTCCAGCCAAACCAACAGAACGTTAATATCCGCAGGATTCACTCCGCTTATTCTGCTTGCCTGTCCCACAGACAAAGGACGTATCTTTTTCAGTTTCTCTGTAGCCTCAAGTCTCAGACTTTTTATCTTATCGTAATCTATATTCTCCGGTATCTTTCTTGCCTCCAGCTTTCGCATAGCCTCTACCTGCTCAAGCTGTATTTTTATGTATCCCTCATACTTTATCTGCAAATCGACCTGCTCTCTCACCTCGTCGGAAAGCTCCATTCTGTCGGGATCTATAAATGCAAGTCCGTCATAGCTTAACTGCGGACGTCTTATAAGCTGTGCAAGCTTTATTCCGTTGTTTATAGGGTCTGTGCCCTGCTTCTCAAGATAGCTGTTAAGTTCTGCCGACGGAGCTATATTGATTTTCCAAAGTCTTTTTATCTCACCGTCTATCTGATTTATTTTATCCTGCAAGCATTCAAATCTCTCATCTGATATAAGCCCTATTTTATGACCTATAGGAGTAAGCCTTATATCCGCGTTATCCTGTCTTAAAAGCAGTCTGTATTCGCTGCGTGAGGTAAGCATTCTATACGGATCTGAACAGCCCTTTGTACACAGATCGTCTATAAGAGTACCAATATACGAGGACGCTCTGTCAAGTACCATTGGCTCTCTGCCCAGAATTTTCATGGACGCATTTATTCCCGCCACAAGCCCCTGAGCCGCCGCTTCCTCGTAGCCCGAAGTACCGTTAAACTGTCCCGCACCGTAAAGTCCCGAAAAAGACTTGAATTCCAAAGTAGGCAAAAGCTCCGTGGGATCACAGCAGTCGTATTCGATAGCGTAAGCATTACGCATTATTTCCACTCTTTCCAGACCTTTTATTGTGTGGAGAAATTCAAGCTGAACGGACTCAGGCAGAGACGAGCTCATGCCCTGCAAATAATATTCCTCCGTATCGAGACCCATAGGCTCAATAAAAAGCTGATGTCTGGGCTTATCGGAAAATCTCATTATTTTATCCTCGATAGACGGACAGTATCTCGGACCTATTGCGTGAATACGTCCCGAATATATAGGGGAAAGATGAATATTATCCATAATGACCTTGTGCGTCTCCGCATTGGTGTAAGCCACATAGCACTGTACTTTATTTTCGGGTTTTTGGATATTAGCAAAGGAAAAAGGCGTAATATCCTCATCGCCGTACTGCACTTCAAGCTTGTCAAAATCAATGGAGCGTTTATGCACTCTTGCAGGAGTTCCGGTCTTAAAACGACGAATAGTCATACCCGCTTTTTTAAGACAGTCAGACAGCTTCGCCGCAGGAAGCACAGCGTCTGGTCCGCTGGGATATGAAACCGTCCCAACATGGACCTCTCCGTTAAGATATGTACCGCTTGCGATAATTACAGCCTTGCAGTCGTATTCAGTGCCTAATTTGGTTTTTATTCCTCTTACTGTCCTGCCGTCCTGTTCAAAAAGTATCTCCGTCACTTCAGCCTGCTTTAAATAGAGATTTTCGGCGTCCTCTATTGTTTTCTTCATAAGATTGTGGTAAGCTACCCTGTCTATCTGAGCGCGCAGACTGTGTACCGCAGGACCCTTTCCTCTGTTGAGTATTCTGCTTTGAATAGAAGTTTTATCCGCCGCTTTTCCCATTTCTCCGCCTAAAGCGTCTATCTCACGCACAAGATGACCCTTTGCCGTACCTCCTATAGAGGGGTTGCAGGGCATATTTGCAACTCCGTCCAGAGTAATGGTAAACAAAGCTGTTTTAAGTCCCAGTCTCGCCGCCGCAAGAGCCGCCTCACAGCCCGCGTGACCTGCTCCGATAACGGCAATATCAAAATATTCACGTTTTAAATTCTGCAAATTTTCCAATTTCATTTCTTCCTTCGGTTTATAATTTTATTTTTTCTTCAAGACTTTTCATTTCCTCTATCTTACAGATAGGTATTACCGCAAAATCACAGTTGTCACAACCGTTGAACAGATCTATCAGTTCCAAATCGAATTTTCTAAGCTCAGCGGCAAGAGTATTTGCTATAAGTATATCGTAATTTATATTTTCGGTTATTCCCATTTCTTTAAGCTGACTTGTATATTTCTCCGTGACCGCGGACTTATCTACGCTAAATTCGTATCCGTTTGCTTTCAGCATTCTGTTAATGCCGTCTGCAAATTCTCCGATTGAAATACTATTATCAAGGTAAAATAAGAAACCTCTGTCCCGCAGAAATTCCGTCCACTCGTCATAGAAATTATAAAATCCGTCTAAATCGGAATTTTCCGATAAGCCTGCATAAGACCCGATATTTGCCATATCTGCCTTGCCGTTGGTTATTATCTCATTTATCCTGACATATATCTCAGTATCGGTTGATTTTTCTTCAAATACTATATCATATCCGTCATAATCGCAGGGAATTTCCCAAAGCTTATCGTAACTGCTTTCAGTTTTTTTCTTCTTAAATAAACTCATTTTTGAACCAACCTTTCAGATTACTTTTCAATTTCTACGGACTTTAAAATTCCCGTATTGGGATAATACTCAATATAAAATCACTGCCACTGACAGGAAGCCTGTAATGTGCATTTTCAATGATCTGACTGCCGTTTATCAAATCCTTAAAATACGGAATTTCCGTATAAACAGCCCCTGCACAGAATAATACTGATACCAGACCGACTGCAATAGCCTGTGCTTTTATTTTTTTCATATTTCCGAATTTCGTCAGTCTTTATATATTCAAAATAACAATAACAAGACAGATTACCGCTGTCAGAATATTAACAATATTTGCCGTTTTAAAATACGTCGTCCCGATTTTTTCTTCCTTATTATTAACAGCTATGAATCCCGCAAAGGCAAGTATCAGTAACAAACATTCGATTTTACTTATTATACTTTTCATTTTTCCTCTTTCGTTAAACTATTTTCCCACGCAGAATTTAGAGAACACCTCGTCCACCACTGCTTCGGTAGCTTTTTCTCCCGTAAGCTCCAGCAGAGCGTTTGCGGCATAGTCTATCATTACTGTAACAGCGTCAAGAGTTTCCCCCATATTAAGACTTTCAAGAGCCATTTTCAAATACTTGTCCGCTTTTTCAGCGCAGGATTTCTGACGCTCGTTTGCAAAGATCGTACTGTCTGCGTCGTAATTTCCAAAGCTGAAAAGATTTTCCGCCGCCGACTGTATATCCTCTCTGCCCTCGTCGTTTTTTGCGGAGATTTCAACAATATTATCGCTGTAGCTGTTGAAAAAATCCCTGTCTATCTTATTTTCAAGATCGGACTTATTAAGTATTATGATCGTCCGCTTGCCGAGATATTTCACATATTCCAGAAGTTCAATATCCTCATTGTCCAGAGGACGAGAAGTATCGAAAACCTCCATAACAAGCATAGCGTTTTCAAGCTTTTTTCTTGCTATCTCAACGCCGATCTTTTCAACGGTATCCTCAGTCTGACGTATACCCGCCGTATCGCTGAGCTTAAAGAAAAGCTCTCCCATTTTTGCGGTTTCTTCTATAATGTCTCTGGTAGTACCCGCAACGTCGGTGACGATAGAACGGTCATATCCCAGAAGCATATTCATAAGAGTGGATTTTCCCACATTGGGTTTTCCCGCAATGCAGGTATCTATACCGTTTTTCAGTATCATTCCGTTGTCGTAATCGGCAAGTATTTTTCCCGTGACCTTTAACGCATTTTCAAGACTGTTCCGAAGATTATTTTCCTCAACCTCGGGAAGATCCTCCTCAGGATAATCTACCCAAGCCGCCAGTTCTCCCAGAATTTTCACAAGCTTTCCGGAAACTTCTGAAATGCTCTTGAAAAGCCTTCCCTCTCTGGTCAGATTTGCAGAGGCGAGAGCATATTCCCCCTGTGCGGAAATAGTATCCATAACTGCCTCAGCCTGAGTAAGGGACATTTTTCCGTTAAGCAGAGAGCGCTTAGTGAACTCGCCTTTTTCAGCAAGCTCCGCTCCGTTTTTTATACACAGCCGAAGTACTTTTTTTGTAACAAAAATTCCGCCGTGACAGGAAATTTCTGCAATATTCTCCCCCGTATATGACTTAGGCGCGCGGAAAACTGTAAGAACTCCGTCGTCAACAATTTTATCTCCGTCACATATATTTCCGTACGCGCAGGAATACCCCTCCATACTTTCAACATTTTTGCAGGTAAAAGGTTTAAAAATCTTAGCCGCAATATCAACCGCATTATCTCCGCTTATTCTTATAACGGAAATTCCTCCCTCTGCCAAAGGAGTGGAAACCGCACATATATCTTTCATTGAAATACCTCACAAATTAGCATAATTAATCATTATAAGTATATCACTTTTATATGCGTATGTCAAACCCGATCAAGGAAAAAATGTCCGTACAAAACGAACATTTTTTCCTTGACATATAAAAAGTATAATATGCACAGTATTCATGTTTTTTATTATTACCTTTTTATAAATCTTTTCAACAAAAAAATCCGCACTCCAAAAAAAGTGCGGATATTATCATTATAATTAAAATTCAATTTTAGAGTAAAGACCCGCTCCCGTCATTGAGTCCTCTGGCTTTGGTTTTTTATATTCCTTTTCAAAGCTTGTTGTAAAATCAAAACCCTTACTGCGTGACGAATTGTTTCTGCGTCCGCCGTTTCTTCTTCCTTTACCGCCCTTTTTGTAGCCGCCTCTGTCGTCGTACTTTCTTGGAGCAGTTGAACTGATAATAACCTTTCTGTAAGGCTCGTCTCCCTTTGACTGAGATGTTACTCCCTCAATTTCGGAAACAGCCGCATGAATAATTCTTCTCTCATAAGGATTCATAGGCTCAAGAGCCGAGGATCTGCCGTTTTTCTTCACATTATTGGCTATTTTCTTTGCAAGCTCCTCAAGCTGTATCTTTCTTCTCTCTCTGAAACCGTTACAGTCCGTAGAGATTCTGAAATACTCTCTGTCAAGTCTGTTGCTTACAAGAGACGCAAGATACTGTAATGAATCCAGCAGTTCACCCTTTTTGCCGATAAGCTCTTCAAATCCGTCTCCGTTAATTTCAAGAGCTGCGCCGTTTTCAATTTCAGTAACGTCAACTTTAACATTTTCAATACCCATTGCAGTAAGAACATTTTTAATGTATTTTACAGCAATATCAGTTTTTGTTTCTGTGTATTCAGCCTCAATCTTTGCCTCGCCCTTTACTTTTCCGAAAAGACCTTTTTTAGGCTCTTCTAATACTGTGAATGTAATTTTTTCTTCATTTACTCCGAATTCCTTTACCGCCAATAACTTTGCTTCTTCCACTGTAGCAGCGGTGAAAATATCTTTCATAAATCCTTGCTCCTCTCGATAAGTAGTTAATATAATCTGCAAGGTCATGCCGTTCAGCAAATATTATACTTACTGTCCGGTATTTCCTCAAAATTAATCCTGACTATCTTCCTCGTATACATCGCCGTATTTTTCAGCCATACGCTTTCTGGCTTCATTGAGCTTCTTTCTTTGTTCCTCTTTCATTTCGTATTTTGTTTTCTTTTTGGGTTCAACATATTCGTCGCCCATATCCTCATAAATGGATTTTCTTACTTCTTTAGGATCTTTTCCTGACTGCAGCATCTGAGCTTCCGCCATTTTCTGCATAAGATTCTGCTTTCCGCTTGATTTCTGCTTTGCAATATCCTTTTCAACAAGCTCGGCAACATGATCCGGAGTATATATCTTATTGAGAATAAATGTCTGCGCCACAGAGAACAGGGACGAATAACACCAGTAAAGACCAAGTCCCAAAGGATATGAGAATGATATCCACAGCGAGAATATCGGCATTATATAAAGTATAGCGTTTGCAGAGCCCGCAGCCTTTGCAGCGTCGGGGTTGTTCTTCTTCTGGTAGTAACGGGATACTACTGTAACAAGAAGCTGAAGTATAAAGTTAATGAAAGGAATAATACATGTAACGCTCTTCAATGTAGGGATAGTTCCCATATAAACGCCGAAGAAATCGTAATTGAAATTTTCCGCATAATCCTCTATCTCAGCAGAGACCACTCCTAAAACGTCCGAATATTTTCCGTCAAGATCCTGAGCGAAAACAAAAGTCATAAGCTCCGGTCTGGACTGAGTCAGATTTGAAGAAAAATACTTTTCATCAGTAATTACCGTATCTATATCGTTATGAAGCTTTATAACCTCCATTACGTTATTTCTTGCGGTCTTTGTTTCGAGAGCGTCTGCAGACTTTGGATACTTTTCTTCATCAGTAAGGAGCTTCTGAAGAGCACTGTAAGCCTCCTCCTCAGTTTTTCCGTCTTCTTTATATCCTGCAAGAAGCTCCTCTATAGTAGTATCCTTTGATTTTATCTCTGTGCTGACAATATAAAGATTTTTTATCATTGTATTGGACGCGTTTACATCATCCTTATTAATACCCGAAACGTATGTCAGAGGACCGTAAATAACAGGAATAAGCGCAAACAAAATAACGACTGTTATTAACATAGGCAGGCAGCTTGCCATAGGATTTACTCCCGCCTGAGCATAAAGATTCATCTGCTCTTCCTGAAGTTTCTGTGGATTTTTAGCATATTTTTTCTTTAACTGATCCAATTTCGGCTGGAGCATGCTCATCCTTGCCATGCCCTTTTGCTGCTTTACATTAAGCGGAAATACTATAAGCCTTGTCAAAAGTGTAAATAACAAAAGCGCTATTCCGTAATTTTTGCATATAAAATAGCAGCCCTTCATTATCCAGCCCAAAGGTGTTGCAATAATACCCATTAAATCTGTTTCCTCCGATTTTTAATTCTTTTACCGCAGCGGATTTACATCAGTAATCCGCCGTATATTATTTTACCTTACTGAAATTAACTGTATATAAACACATTCACTATAAAATATGAAAACGTGATTCTTTCATTTATTGTTTTTATTTCTCTTTATTTTTAAATAATCTATGGTAATTCTTTCCGGAACATGATCGATTCCGCCCAATGACCACGGATTGCATCTCAATATCCTCCATACTGAAAGCAGCGTTCCTTTAAAAAATCCATGCTTTTCGTAAGCGTCCAGCGCATATTTTGAACATGAAGGGTAATATTTACATCTTGGAGGAAAAATCGGGCTGATAAATCTTCTGTAAAATTTTATCAGCAGTTTCATCAGATACTTCATTTATGCTTTCCAGTTTTTTTCTTTGACGAGCCGAAATTTTTTTTAGGTTTTTCAAACGGCTTGTTCATCTCTTCAGCAAGCCTGCCTTTAATAAATCTTTCAATATCGACAGAGCTTTTTTCAGCTATATTATTTCTGCCCACAAAAACCACGTCGTAACCTATCGGAAGCTTTTCTTCGTTGAGCCTGTAAGCTGCTCTTATTATCCTTTTTATACGATTTCTCTCAACTGCATTGCCGTTTTTCTTAGTGACTGTGATACCCAGTCTGTTATATGGAAATCTGTTCGGAACGAAATATGCGCAGACATACCCGCAGACGACATATCTGCCTTGTCTGTAACATTTTTGAAATGCCTTATTTTCTTTTAGCACGTTTGTAAACAGCATACCGAAATCAGCCTCTTTTTCAACACATAATGCACAATGCATAATGCACGATCATTATATCAGCTATCGCATAAATTAAATTAACAGAAAGGAAAACTTCTCCTGTTATCTCTCCGCAGACATACATTGTGAATTTTGCATCATCCATTAAAAAAGATAAAAGACCTTATACCGAACAAAAGAAATCTATCGTTTGTCGGTATACGGTCAGCTTATATCTTAGTGGCTGAGTCTTGCTCTGCCCTTTGCTCTTCTGCGAGCAAGTACCTTTCTGCCGTTTCTAGTGGACATTCTCTTCATAAAGCCATGTACTTTCTTTCTCTGAAGCTTCTTAGGCTGATAAGTTCTTTTCATAAAATTCATCCTCCTTCCAAGATCCGGCATCTCACCGAATCAAACATCATGCTACATACAGTTTCCATAAAAAGGTACACTGAGACATAGCCCTTGTAATTTAACATTATATCCTATCCTATAGTGATTTGTCAAGCCTTTTCACAAATTTTTTATAATATTTTTTCCCGATACTTCGGCTGAAAGTCCGTAAAATCTTAAATTTTTATTACATAAAACTTTTTATTGCACTTGTACGAAAAAACAACCACTATATGTTGTATTCATTCATAATTTCAAGTTCTTATTTAGTATTAAATAAAATTTATCGGAATTATTGAATTTTTCCTACTATTATTATATATATAGGACTTGAAATTTTTTTTTAGTTGTGATATAATGAAATAGAATTGATAATTGTGCCTATTTTTAGAAATTACTGAGTTTTTTACACAATATTACATATAAAGCTAAATTAAAATAGGATAAGTAAAATGAAGAAAAATTCGGAGGTTAGAAAATAATGGAATCCTTTAATGAAGTGTATTCCGACGTACTTAAGTACTGTCAGGGTCATAAAGATGTCAGCGAGCCCGGTTATAACAAATGGATAAAGGTACTGGAACCATATGAATTCAAGAACAACACGGCATATCTGCTTGCCGAATCTGAATTTGTTAAAAATACGGCTCTCACCGCTTATGAAAAAGTCATAAGAGAGGCATTTGAATATGTAATGGGTTTTGAGGTAGATCTTAAGATCCTTGTAAAGTCAAAAGATGATAATTCAGTGGAAAAGGACGCTTCCGACATAGAAATAAGAACTGCGGACTTTTCAGAGGACGCAAAAAACAGTCTTACTTTTGAAAACTTTATCAAGGGTAAGTCCAACGAGCTTGCTTATGCTTTCTGTATTGCAGTTGCAAATAAGTACGACAAAAACGGAGAAGGCGCAAAGGATATCGACCCCAACAAGGTTTTCAATCCTCTGATAATTTACGGAGACTCGGGACTCGGAAAAACTCATCTTATGAAAGCTATCGAGCACGAGGTAAGGAAGAAAAATCCCGATCTGAAAATAATTTACACAACAGGAGAATCATTTATCAACGAGCTGGTAAAGGCTCTTGAATTTAAAGATACCATACGTTTCCATGAAAAATACAGAAATGCTGATTTTCTGCTGGTAGACGATATTCAGACCATTGCGGGCAAGGACAGAATGCAGGAGGAATTTTTCCATACATTCAACGACCTTTATAATGCAGGAAAGCAGATAGTGCTTACTTCAGATATTGCCCCGTCAAAAATATCAAAGCTTCAGGACAGGATACTGAACAGATTTTCTCTGGGAGTTCAGGTAGACGTTACCTTGCCTGATTTTGAGACAAGAATGGCAATAGTTAAAAGAAAGGCGGAGCTTTTAGATCTGAAGCTTTCGGATAATATCGCAAGAATAATTGCCGAAAAGATAAAGACAAATATCCGTCAGCTTGAGGGTACCGTCAACAAGATAAAGGCTCTTACCACATATACGAATGAAAGTCCTTCCATATCAATGGCTCAAAGGGTAATAAAAGAAATAATCATAGAAAATCACCCTGCGGAGATAACGGTAGACAGAGTTCTTAATGAGGTTGCGGCGGCGTTCGACATAACAGCAGACGATATACGTTCTACTCACAGACACGCAAATATATCTCTTGCAAGAAAAATCTCAATTTACGTTCTTAAGGACGTTAAGGGAATGACTTATACCGAAATAGGCGAAACTCTCAATAAAAATCATTCCACAATGACCATACACTATAAGGACGTTGAAAAGCTGTTAAAGGAAAACAGTCAGCTAAAAGAAACTGTGGACGATATCATAAAAAATCTGAAAGAAAAATAAAAGATCGAAATATACGATAACAAAGTAACAAACAGTTAATTTTCAACCTTTTCAACAAAGTTTTCAACAATATATACAATTCATTATTTATCGGAATATCTGGGTTTTTACAAAGAAAACGATTGAAAAACAAAATTCTAAACACTAAAAAATCAGAACTTTCAAACTCAGAAAGTTGAAAATTTTCCGGCTGCGTTTTTTTCAACAAAAAAAGTCAGAGTTTTTAATTTTCAACTCAAATTTTTTCAACAGTTCAACAGAGAAAAAGTTTTAAAAATTTTCTCAAAGCTGTCATGTTGAAAAAAATCGTTCTTAAATAAAGGTTTTAATTTATTTTACAGAGTTTTCAACCAAACTAACAGACCCTACTAATACTACTGTCATTTATAGTTTATTATTTCTTTTCTTACAGCAGAAAAATAAAAAAATTTTTCTCACTGTTTGAAAATTTTAATTGGAATTAAGAGGTAATTAAAAAATATCCGATGACAGTAGTATCCGGAAATAAAAAACATTAAATGAGATATTGAAGTATCCGACTTTTTATTTCTGACTTCATACCTCTGAGAAAGGAGTTTTCTATGAAATTTTTATGCTCTAAGGACAGTCTTTATGAGGCTGTGATAAACGTATCTAAAGCTGTTTCTGAAAAATCTACTATGCCCTCTTTGGAGGGTATAAAGTTCAGGCTGGAAAATTCTCTGCTTGAGCTGACAGGTTATAATCTTGAAATGGGTATTCGTACTACGATCTCGGTAAGGAGCGACGACAGAGGTTCATGTATTATAAACGCCCGCCTTTTTTCTGAAATGATAAAGAAAATGCCTGAGTCAGATATCCTTGTGGAGGTCTCGGAAAGCTATCAGGTCACTATTTCGGGAGGAGTTACTACTTATAATCTTTTTGCCACCGGAGCAGAGGATTATCCTGAGCTTCCCGAAAAGGACAGCGATATCTGTATACCTGTTATACAGCCCATACTAAAAGAAATGATAAATCAGACCAAATTCGCCGTTGCTACTATTGATACAAAGCCTATCCTTAAAGGAGAGCTTTTTGATATAGAAAACGCTCAGCTCACTATGGCTGCTATCGACGGATACAGGCTTGCGGTAAGATATGAGCCTGTTAAGTTTGGCGATAATATAAAGTTTGTAGTTCCGGCAAAAACGTTGGCAGATGTTACCGCTCTTCTCAGCGATAACGATGAGGATACGGTAAATCTTTATCCGTCAAAAAAGCATATTATATTTGAAATAGACGGGTATATGGTATATTCAAGGCTTCTTGAGGGAGAATTTCATCCTTATAAATCGGCTATACCTACTAATACCTCAACGGAGGTAATTGTGGACAGAAAAGAACTTATTTCCACGCTCGAAAGAGCTATGCTGCTTATAAACGAAAGAACTCCTTCTCCTGTAAGATGTTATTTTGAAAATAATCTTATCAAGCTTAACTGCTCTACAGCTCAGGGTAAGATCTCCGACGAGATACACGCTGATGTGGCAGGTCCTGTTATTGAAATAGGCTTTAAATGCAAATATCTTCTTGATCCGCTTAAGGTTATCGATGACGACAAGATAAAACTGCAAATGGGCGGAAGTCTCCTTCCTATGAAAATAGTTCCCTGCGAGGGAGACAGGTTTACATACCTGGTGCTGCCTGTAAGACTGCCTAAGGAATAATATCGATGCACGATCATTGATGCATTCAAAAATAAAAAACGGAGAAATAAAATGAAATATACTCCTATCGAAGTTAAAATAAAAACCGACTTTATAAAGCTTGACGCGCTTCTGAAATATGCGGGAGTTGTGGAAACAGGCGGTATCGGAAAGGAAATTATCCTTGAAGAGAGGATAAAGGTAAACGGAGAATTATGCACTATGCGTGGGAAAAAGATACGCGCGGGAGATAAGGTGCAGATAGATGAAATAGAAAGCGAAATAGTTGTTATACAGGAGCAAGGATAAATGTTTATCACTAAGCTTTGCGTAAACGGCTTTAAAAATCTTAAAAATGTGGAGATATATCCTCATGAAAAGATGAATATTATCTGCGGAAAGAACGCTCAGGGAAAAACTAATCTCATTGAGACCGTGTGGCTGTGCAGCGGCGCTAAGTCCTTCAGAAATACAAAGGATAAGCGTATGATAGGCGATGACGAGCAATCTATGCATATCGGACTGGACTTTAAAAACGATTTCAGAGATCAGAATATAAAATTTTCTATGGCGAGACCAAATACCAAGGAAAAAAGCGTATTGCTGAACGGCGTGAAACTTAAATCTCCCTCAAAGCTGTTCGGAAGTCTTAACTGCGTGATTTTTACTCCCGAGGATCTGGAGCTTTCAAAGGGTTCACCCGAGAACAGACGGCAGTTTCTTGATCTGTCTGTATCACAGATAAAAAATTCATATAATTCCGTTGTGGGAAAATATGAAACGCTTATAGATCAGAGAAATATGCTGCTTAAAAATATAAACAGAGGCAGATCCTCGAAAGACGAGCTTGAGGTGTGGGATCATCAGCTTGCGCAAATGGGAGCTTATATTTCCTTGCTGAGATATAATTATACCAAAAAGCTGAGTATTTTTACTTCAAGACTGTATAATGAAATATCCGAAGGAAGAGAAAATCTGGATATTTTATACAGCTCAACGGTTTTTTCTCAGCTTGAGGGAAGAACGGATTATTCCGGAGATCTGGCAGGAGAGTATCTGAGATGCCTTAAAAATAATATTGAGGAAGATTTAAATGCGGGCTTTACACAAAAGGGAGTGCACCGTGACGATCTTGTGTGCAGGATCAACGGCAGTCTCGCAAGAGAGGACGCTTCTCAGGGTCAGCATCGTTCCATTGCACTTATTTTAAAGCTTTCTCAGGCTTATATACTTGCGGAGGAAATAAACGATTTTCCCTGCATACTTCTTGACGACGTTTTGTCGGAGCTTGATTTGTCAAGACAGAAATTTGTAATATCTAAAATAAGAGATATGCAGGTCTTCATTACCTGCTGCGATAAAAACATTCCCTTTGATGATAATTCCCACGGAAAAATGTTTTATATCGAAAAGGGAAAAATTATAAGTGAAAAATCATAAAGGATAAATGAAATGTATCTTCATCTTGGTAATGATTTTCTTGTAAGAACAAGAGAAATTGTGGGTATTTTCGATATAGAGAATACCTCAGTGTCAAAGCTTACAAAGGAATTTTTAAGCGGGGCGGAAAAAAACAAAAGGGTTATCTATTGCACCTACGAGCTGCCGAAAAGCTTTGTTGTATGTCTTGACAGTGATTTTACGGAAAAGGTATATATATCGCAGATGTCCTGCGCTACATTGCTAAAACGATTTAAACGTGTTTTAAAAGCATGATTTACAATTCAGGTAAATCAATATTGGAACGTTGATTAGTTTCAGATAAATTTGTTACTGTACTGTGCTTTTATTCAATAAATATGAGCGTCAGTTTATGTATATATGTATATATGAAAATTTGTAAAAAGCGAACATCATAATTGCACATTGTATAATATACATTGTGCATTGAACAGGGGGTTATTTTTTGGAAATCAATAAGGAAATTGAGGTAGAAAATACCGAAGCAATTTCAGCAATTGACAAAAGTAATAATTATGATGAAAATCAGATCGAAGTGCTTGAGGGTCTGGAGCCTGTAAGAGTAAGACCGGGTATGTATATAGGATCCACAGGTCCAAAGGGACTTCATCACCTTGTGTACGAGATCGTAGATAACGCTATAGACGAGGCTCTTGCAGGATACTGTACTGAGATAACTGTGGATATTCTTCCAGGTGATATTATAAGGGTTGTGGATAACGGACGCGGTATTCCTACGGGTATTCACCCTAAGGAGGGAATTTCTGCGGCTACGGTGGTTTATACAGTTCTTCACGCCGGAGGAAAATTCGGCGGAGGCGGCGGTTATAAGGTTGCGGGAGGTCTACACGGCGTGGGTGCGTCGGTAGTTAACGCTCTTTCGGAATATCTTGAGCTTACGGTTTACGACGGTTCTCATATACATTTCCAGCGTTTTGACAGAGGACAGTATTCAGAGCCTTTAAAGATCGTCGGAGATACCGATAAAACAGGTACTGCCGTTGAATTTAAACCCGATCCTGAGATATTTCAGGAAACTACCGTTTTCGATTACGAAGTGCTTTTAAAGAGACTCAGAGAGCAGGCATTTCTTAATGCAGGTATAAAAATAGTTTTCTCTGATCTCAGAGATTCTGAAAATCCCGTGTGCGAAACTCTTCACTATGAGGGCGGTATAAGACAGTTTGTTGAGCATATCCACAAAACCAGAGGAGTTGAGGCTCTGTCTCAGGAGGTTATCTACATTAACGGCATGGAGGACGATATGTTCGCTGAGGTCGCTATGCAGTATAACGATACCTACAATGAGGTAATTCTTTCATTTGCAAATAATATTCATACTCCCGACGGCGGTTCTCATGAAATGGGCTTTAAGTCCGCTTTGACAAAGATACTAAACGAGTACGGCAAGGCTCATAATCTTATAAAAGAGGGCGACGACGCGCTTGCGGGCGAGGACGTAAGAGAGGGTCTGACGGCTATAGTTTCCGTCAAGCTTACAAACTGTGAATTTGAGGGACAGACAAAGGGACGTCTGGGCAATCCCGAGGTAAGGCCCTTTGTAGACAAGCTGTTAAAGGAAAAACTAAGGAATTATCTTGAGGAAAATCCCGAGGTAGCAAAGGCTATATTTGAGAAGTCCCTGCAGGCTCAGAGGGCAAGAGAAGCGGCTAAGAGAGCAAGAGAGCTTACAAGAAGAAAATCCGTGCTTGAATCGGCGTCGCTGCCGGGAAAGCTTGCAGACTGCTCTGAAAGAGATATGACTCAGACCGAAATATACATCGTAGAGGGAGACTCTGCGGGAGGATCGGCTAAGGAAGGCAGAGACAGACGCTATCAGGCTATTTTACCACTCTGGGGAAAAATGCTTAACGTTGAAAAGGCGAGAATAGATAAGGTTTACGGCAATGAAAAGCTTATGCCGGTGGTAACTGCTCTTGGTACTTCGATAGGAGAGGATTTTGATATTTCAAAGCTTCGCTACGGAAAAGTCATTATTATGGCGGATGCCGACGTTGACGGTTCTCATATAAGAACTTTGCTTTTGACATTCTTCTTCCGTTTTATGAGACCTCTTATTGACGAGGGTCATATATATATCGCTCAGCCTCCGCTTTTTAAAGTCGAAAGAGCTAAAAAAGTAAGATATGCATTCTCCGATGAGGAAAGAGACAGATATATAGGTGAACTGTCCGAGGGCGGAAAGCTCAATGTTTCGGTTCAGCGATACAAGGGTCTTGGTGAAATGGATCCCGAACAGCTTTGGGAAACAACAATGGATCCCGAGCGCAGAACTATGATAAAGGTAACTATGGAGGACGCCGTTAAAGCGGACGAAATATTTACTATCCTTATGGGAGACAAGGTTCAGCCCAGAAAGGAATTTATAGAGAAAAATGCAGAGTATGTCAAGGATCTTGACGTTTGATGAAGGAAAGGAATATCATTTTGGATATTAACAAAAAAGATGAGCTTACGGAAGAAACAGATACTGAGTCTTTGGAAAATATAGGTTCGGATAACGAGGAAATCTCAGAGGAAGCAATAACCGATACAGATGAAATATCTGAGGAAGAGCCTGAAAAAGAACCTGTTATAAGCTTTGAATACAATGTCACAAACGAGGAGGAGGAAAAGGCTTTTCTTATCTTCCAGAAGAAGTATGTGTATAAGCATAATTATAAGGTGACTGCTTTGTTTGCGGTGGTTGCCGTGCTGTTTCTGATCTCAGTTATCAGAAATCCTGACGGATACCTTAACTGGGTGCTTATGTTCATTTGCTTGTTTATGATATTTGCTACTTGGTTCAATACCGTAAGAATAAGAAAATATCTTGTGTCCGCTCTTAAATCTTTGGAGGACGACAAGTATCGCTTTACTCTCTATGAGGATAGCTTTAAAATAGAAACTGTTTTCACTGAAGAGGAAATGGCGGAGGAGGATTTTGTTCCGTTAAAGCCGCGTATTGTGAATTTTAACGACATATCCTTAAATGTCATTGAAACAGGCGAAATGTTTATTATAATCCTTAAAAAAGAAACTATATATGTGCTTTCAAAGCGGGTTATCAGCGAGGAAAATCAGAATATTCTCAGAGATAATTTTTCAGAGCTTTTAGGAGAGGATTTTGAAAAGCGCGACAATTAAAGCGTGTGCTTGTCTCAGAGCAGGCATATACTAAAAGATAAGGAGTGGGATAAGTGGACGAATATAATCTTATTGATCAGGACGTCGAAAGCATAATGCGTGAATCCTTTATACAGTATTCTATGGCAGTTATTGTTTCAAGGGCGCTGCCTGATGTAAGAGACGGCTTAAAGCCTGTTCACAGAAGAATTTTATATACAATGCATGAAAACGGACTTACTCCCGATCAGGCATACCGTAAGTGTGCAGATACGGTAGGTTCTGTTCTCGGTAGGTATCACCCTCACGGAGACGCTTCGGTTTACGACGCTCTTGTAAGGCTTGCTCAAAGCTTTTCAATGAGGTATCCTCTTGTTGACGGTCACGGAAACTTCGGTTCTGTCGACGGAGATCCTCCTGCGGCATACCGTTATACTGAAGCAAAAATGGCAAAGATGTCTGTTAATATGCTAACGGATATAAAGAAAAATACAGTAGATTTTCAGTCAAACTATGATGACAGACTGAAAGAGCCTGTAGTGCTGCCCTCAAGATTTCCTAATATTCTTTGTAACGGTTCAGTAGGTATAGCGGTAGGTATGGCTACCAATATTCCCCCTCATAATCTACACGAGGTCATTGAGGGAATGAAGATAGTTATGAAAAATCCCGACTGTACTCTGGACGATATAATGACGGCTATAAAAGGTCCCGACTTCCCTACCGGCGGTATTATTATGGGCAGAGCCGGTATAAGAGCAGCTTACGGTACCGGACGTGGAAAGATAATCCTGCGTTCAAAGACTTCTATCGAGGAGATAAAGGGCAGAAACTGCATTATCGTTACTGAGATCCCTTATATGGTAAATAAGGCTAGGATGTTTATGTCCATTGCCGAGCTGGTTAAGGAAAAGAGGATAGAGGGTATACACGATCTGAGAGACGAAACAGGCAGAGACGGTATGCGTATTGTTATAGAGCTTAAAAAGGACGCTAATCCGCAGGTCGTACTTAATAAGCTTTTCACCTATACTCAGCTTCAGGACAGCGTAGGAGTTATTTTGCTTGCTCTTGTAAACGGAGTACCTAAGGTTCTGACTTTAAAGCAGATTTTGGAGGAATACATTAATTTCCAGGTTGACGTTATAAGAAGAAGAACTGAATTTGACCTTAAAAAAGCTAAGGAAAGAGAGCATATTTTAAAGGGTCTTGTAATTGCACTGGATAATATCGACGAAGTTATTCAGATAATGAAAACCTCCAAGAATATCCCTGAAGCAAAGCAAAGATTGGGTGACAGGTTCGGACTTTCCGATGTGCAGGCTGACCACATAGCTAACATGACACTGGGACGTTTGACAGGTATGGAGCGTCAGAAGATCATTGACGAACTGGCTGAAATAGAGATGAAGGTTGCCGATCTGGAGGATATTCTGGCTAATCATCAGAGAGTGCTTGATATCATCATTGAGGAAGTCGAGGCTATTCAGGAAAAATACGGAGACGAAAGAAGAACGCAGATAGAAAATGTCAGCGGAGAAGTTGATATAGAGGACCTTATACCTGTCGAGGAAAGCGTTGTTACCTACACAAATGTCGGATATATAAAGAGAATGCCAATATCTGTATATAAGGCTCAGCATAGAGGTGGCAAGGGCGTAACAGGTATGAAGCAGAGAGAGGACGACTGTATTACGGAAATGTCCGTTTGCTCGTCTCACGATAATATTCTGTTTATCACCAATAAGGGACTTGCTTATAAGATGAAGTGCTATGAGCTTCCCGAGGGATCAAAGGCTTCTAGAGGAACTCACATCAGAAATATCCTTCCGTTCACTGATGAAGACACTGTTGCGGCAATGATAAAGGTCGATAATTTTGACGATAATAAATTCATTGTTATGGTAACAAAGAACGGCAAGATAAAGAGAACTCCCCTTTATTCTTACAAGAACGTCCGCAAGAACGGACTTATTGCTATCGGACTTGATGAGGGAGACGAGATAGCGGGAGTAAGAATGACAAGCGGAAACGACAGTCTTATAATTGCTACTCACAACGGTATGGCAATAAGAATCAACGAAAGCGCCGCAAGGGTAATGTCAAGGACCGCTCACGGCGTTAAGGCTATAAAGCTCAGAAACGGCGACTATGTAGTTTCTATGGCGAGAGTGAGAGAGGGAGCAAGCGTTCTTACCGTATCTGAAAGCGGACTAGGCAGACGTGTGCCTTTAAGCTCATATAAGATACAGAACCGCGGCGGCTACGGACTTATGAATTACAAGAGCGGATATGTCTGCGGAATTAAAGTCGTTGATGATGAGGACGATATAATTATGATATCCTCCGACGGAATAGTTATAAGAATAAGAGCCTGCGACATCAGTATGATGAGCAGATACTCCAAGGGCGTAAAGCTTATGAGAATAAGCGGCGACGGAAAGGTCGTAGCGTTCACAAGAACAGAGCATGACGACAGCGCAGAAATAGCCGAGGTCGAGCAGGCAACTGCAGAGGAGATCGCAGCGGCTCAGACTGAAGAAAATTCTGAGGTAATTGTCGAGGAGCCGATTTCCGACGAGGAATAATTTAAGAAGATATATAAAAAGCCTGAGAAATTTCATCTCAGGCTTTTTGCTATGATACATATTCATCATTAAAGAATATCTGTTCCCAGTAAATTTCAAAATTGTCTCCGTTATCGACCCGAACCATTGCAACGGACATATATTTAAGCTTAGGATTAAGTATATTTTCTCTGTGTGCAGCGGAGTTTATCCATGCGTCAAAAGCTTCTTTTACCGTAGACATAGTATTTGAACCGTAAGCTATATTTTCCGCATTGCTCCACCATTCAAGACCTGCGTCGTCTATGGCAGTATCGAAGCTTCTGCCGTCGGGCCTTGTATGTGAATAAGAATCGACCAGTTCCTCTGCTCTTATCTGTGCTACTGCGTCAAGAGCTTCAAGTCCGTAAAGCTCGCTTAAACCATATTGACTTCTTATTTCATTGACATAAACAAGCATTTCTTTTGTCAACTCTGAGATATTCTGATTTGAAGGCTCGTCAGGCTGCGGCTCAGGCTCCGGCTGAGACACGGGTTCTGTATCCGTTTCTTTTTCAGGTTCGGTCTGCTGAACCTGCTGAGTTGTTTTCTTTGTAGTTGCCGCAGCAGTTGTTTTAGTTGTCGTAGTAGTCGTTTTCTTTGCGGTTGTGGTTGTTGTAGTGCTTGTGGATGTCTTTATCTTTATATCATCAGTTCCGGGAGGGACAAGCTGTTTTCCGTTTATGTAGATCCGGCTGTCCGAAGTAACGATAAGATCTCCGTTAAGCTTAAAAGCAGGCTCCATAAGATCATCGGGATTAACAGCCATAAAGCCGTTACTGTCAGCATAAATAATAAGTTCAACTCCGCTGTCGTCTTTTATCTTAAATTCATTAGCAGTCTTACCGTCAGAGGTATTTACAACGTATTTTCCGTCACCCGTACAGATAATGGTATATTTATCACTGAGAGCATATTCCGAAAAAGAGGTGTCCTCATATTCTACAGGACTTTTATCGTAGTAAAGTTTTCCGTCTTTTAATTCCACTGTGTGGCCCTGATAAACAAAATAGTCTATGTTTTGACCCGAAATCTGGAAAATAATGCTGTTTCCGGAGCATATTACAGTAACATTTCTGCCGTCGTCATCTGTAATTGTTATTGAATTGATCCTCTCATAATCAGAATTGACCAAAGAGTATCCTCCCTGAGAGTCTGCAAAAACAATACTTCCGTCTGAAAATCGGATCTGAGAGCATTTCAGTTCGGGTATGCCCTCTTTTATAGATACGCTTGCAGTTGCGGAGGGTATCGTAGTAACAGTTGCTTCTGCAGAAGTTTCAGAACTGACTATCTCTGTTGTACCGGGATTTTTACTGTCTGAATCATTATCAGAAGATCCGCAGGCAACAAAGCCTGCTGCAAGGCAGACTGCGGTGATCATACAGATCATGTTTTTTATTTCTGTCATTTCAGCCATACACTTACCTCACTTGAATTAAAAACCGAAGCAAGTTCACATAAAATGCAAGAAGCGGATCTTATGCGAACTTGGTCTGGTCAAAATACACAAATGCTTACATATAAAGTATAGCCTATACGATCAGTTTTGTCAAGAAAAAAGTTGATTATTGATACTTTGTTAACCGTTTTTAGAATTTATGGAACAGATAAATGATTATAATTACTTAAATGTAATATTTTAATAATAATTATAACCTATTTTAGTCTGTTGATAAACCTCATGAAGAAAATAAGGGGCAGCCCCTGTTTTAAAATTCACTTTGTGCGGAGCTCCTGCGTATGGGGATTTCGCTCCTGCGGAAGCGACGAGGGGCGCTGCCCCCTCGACCCCTGCAAGCGCTCTGGCGCCGCGCTTGACCCTGCGCTTTAATTTACGATTAAACCTTTTCGACAAGCTGAAATAATTATAAATTATTTTTCGTTTTGTCCTCGTTTGGAATTTTTATTATATATTCAATATAATCATCATACTCAGTTTTTTTAGTTTCTGCTTCAATACCAGCCATTTTCATAACGTTAAGCGCTTTGTTTACCGAGTTGAAAAATAATCTTACGTCTTTAAGCATTACGGAACGCTTTTCATAGCTGGATTTTTTAGCCTCCTCCCGTTCCATTTTCATTATGTATTTTTCCAAAGCTTCAACAGTCCAGCTGCCTTCCGCCGCTTTTACCAAAGTTTCTTTTCTGACTTTTTCGTCCTGTATTTTCAGTAAAGCTCTTGCATGACGTTCTCCCATTCTTTTTTCACGAATTATATCCTGTTCGGACGCTGTAAGCTTTAAAAGTCTAAGCTTGTTTGCGAGTGTGCTCTGAGCCATTCCAAGACGGCTTGCCGTTTCTTCTCTGCTTAGTCCGCCCTCGCTTATAAGTCTTGAAATAGCTTCAGCTTCTTCAAAGCAATTAAGATCGGAGCGCTGAATATTTTCAATAAGAGCAAGCACAGATGATCGGCGCTGATCTGCGTTTATAACAATGCAGGGTACGCTGCGAAGCCCCGCAAGTTTTGCTGCGCGAAGCCTGCGCTCACCTGAGATCAGCTCAAAACCGCCGTTATCTCTGCGCACTGTAAGCGGCTGAATAATACCTTCCTTTGAAATACTTTTTGCAAGACTGGTCAGTTCGTCAATGGCAAAATGCTTTCTGGGCTGGCGGGGATTGGGTACAATATCCGTAATTGAAACGTCTATGATCTTACCAAGTTCCCGCCTTGCTTTCTGAGGATTTTTTACAGACGGATTCTGAAGCTCCGAAGAATTATTCTCTGTTCTTATAATAAATCTGTCGGAAACCTTTTCAGATTGCGTTTCGCTAAAATCCTGTTCACTGAATGCTTTTGAAATTATATTTGCGATCCTGCTCATAATTTGACCTCCTGTATATTTTTTTCTTTAGTTGATTTTAGCATATAAACGTACTGTTTACCATAACATTATGCCTTAAATTTATCGTGAAAGTTCTTGCCTATAGTATTATTTCGGACAGGATAATCCTGAAAAATTCATATTTCACCATTGACTTTGACGAAATTTGTTCCATGTGGAACAAACATACATAAATATTCGGTAAATAAATTTTCAAAAAGGTCTTTTCAAAACGCAAATTATGTTGTATAATAGAAATATACTTTGAAAAAACGAAATGAGGATAAATATATGGGTAAGGTTATTGCAGTTTCAAATCAGAAAGGCGGAGTGGGAAAATCTACAACAGTATGCAATCTTGCGGCAGTTTTCGGAAATCGCGGAGCAAAGGTGCTTATAGTGGATTTTGATCCTCAGGGAAACACTACCACAAGCTACGGAATTATGAAAAAAAGCATCAGAAATACTATCTATGATGTTATATTGGATGACTGCTCTTTATATGAGGCTGTCGTGGCAACAGCTTTCAGGGGTGTTTCGGTAGTCCCCACAACTCAGGACTTAGCAGGTGCGTCAGTTGAACTTATGAATGTAAAAAACAGAGCAAAACAGCTTAGCATGAAGCTTTCCGACGCCCGTGATTTTTACGACTACATATTTATTGACTGTCCTCCGACGCTGGATATGCTGACTATAAATGCGCTTGTTGCAGCAGACACCGTACTTATCCCTCTGCAATGTGAATTTCTGTCCCTTGAAGGACTTGTGGAACTGCACAATACGATAAACAGAGTTAAATCCACATGGAATGAAAAGCTTGAAATAGAAGGAATACTTTTTACAATGTGCGTTGAACGCTACAAAATTACAGGACAAATAATAAACGAGGTAAAAAGGCATTTTCCTAAGGAAATTTTCAAAACGACAATCCCACGTAATGTTGCGCTGTCAGAGGCGCCCAGCTTTGGACAGCCAGCTATCTATTACGATAAGAAGGCAAAGGGCTCGAAGGCTTACGAGGAGCTTGCAAAGGAAATGATAAAGCGTGAAAAAAAGCGTTGTTCCGAAAATTAAGATAATGTTCTGCGTGGAACAATATGAAATTTTTGATGACTTATATGTATTATAAAAATGTTCCATGCGGAACATTTTGAAACGACGAAAGGAATAGGAAAATGAAAAAGAAAGAAAGACTCAGCAGGGGACTTGATTTTATTTTTGATAATGAGTCCGAAATTGCGGAAAAAGCGGAAAAATCCAATTTGAAGTCAGATAAGCAGGACAGCGTAACTGCGGTGAAAATAAGTCTTATAGAGCCTAACAAAAAGCAACCGAGACATAAATTTGACGATGAAAAACTTAACGAACTGGCGGAAAGTATACGTGAAAACGGGATAATCCAGCCTATAACAGTTCGTCCTCTGGACAATGGAGGATATCAGATCGTCGCGGGCGAACGCCGTTGGAGGGCGTCAAGAATTGCGGGTCTTGAAGAAATTCCGGTGTACATAAAAAAACTGGATGAGCGTAAAACTATGCAGCTTGCGCTTATAGAAAATATTCAGAGAGACGATCTTACTCCGTTGGAGGAAGCAGCAGCTTATCAGGAACTTATGAACAGCTATGATCTGACTCAGGCTGAGGTTGCAAAGGCTGTGGGAAAGTCACGCTCGGCTGTGGCAAATTCTTTAAGACTTCTGGGACTTGCTGAAGAAGTACGTAGTATGATCGATGAAGGAATCCTTAGTATGAGCCATGCAAAGGTTCTTGCCGGACTTGATGAAGAAAAACAGATTAAATTCGGACGTGAAATCAAGCAGACAGGTATGTCTGTAAGAGACCTCGAGATAGGTATCGCCCGTGAGGAAACTGCTGAAAGAGAACAGAAATTGAGACAAATATCCGAAAACGAAAAAGCGATCAGGGAAAGCTCTGTTAAGAAAGAAAGACCTTTTTTAAAGGAATTTGAGGTGTCTGTTAACACAAATTCCAATATCAGAGTTAAGGCGGATCCTGAACGCGGAGGCGGAGTAAAGCTGACTATGAAAATAGGCAGAGAAATGGATATAGAGGGAGTGTTGAGCAGACTTGCGGAGGTTCTGGAGGAATATTGACGAAAACAGTTCCCTGCAAAAGTCTTTCATATATGACATTATATCAAAAAAATAAATTTGAAAGGACAATTCACAATGCTGATGAATTCTTTATGCGCTCTTGCTCTCGGATTTGTGCTGGATATGATTTTCGGTAGTCCTTCAGGCAAGCTTTATCCTCTTAATCTTATAAAAAGTCTTGTAAGATCTCTGGAAAATACTCTTAGAAAAGCTTATGCGGACGCGCCCGAGGCTCAGAATATGGCAGGAATTATGCTTATTGTTATGACGCTGATCATATGTGTGGGAATATCCGTTATACTGCTGGTTATCTGTTATAAGATCAATGCTGTACTTGGTATTGTTATGGAAGGCGTGATATGCTGGATATCGCTTTCTGTCAAGCATCTGAGGACTGCGGGACAAGGTGTTTTTCGTTCCGCACGAACCGGAAATATAAGTGCAGCTCGCAGATACTTGAAAAAAATAACCTGTCGGGACACAGAAAACTTAGATATGGACGAGGCTATGAAGTGCGCTATCGAAACTGTTTCCGAAAATACTACAGATTGGATAATTGCTCCGATTTTTTGGATATGCGTATGCGGCGGGGTAGGAGGAATTTTCTGCCGCTGTATAAATATTATGGACAATACCGTAGGATACCGTACTGAGGAGTGCAAGCATTTTGGTAAATACCCTGCACTGGCTGACGATATTATTAATTTCTTGCCTGCCAGAATTGCGGCTTTGCTGATGAAGATCAATGTTAAATTTTTAAAGCTGGACAGTGAGAATGCGGAGAGAATATACAAAAGGGACAGAAAAAAATCTCTCAGTCCCAATTCGGGCCATACTCAGGCTGTTTGTGCGGGAGCTATCGGGATTCAGATAGGCAGTGACGAATATTACGGCGGGCAGCTTGTGAGAAAGCCCGTTATAGGCAGTTCAGAGAGACCGGTAGAGCCGTCGGACGTATATTGGACAAATCATTTAGCAACAGGGACAGCTGCATACGGTATAGTATTGGCAGCACTAATAAGAACAGCAATATATATTTTAATAATGGTGATATAAAACAGCAAAAGGCGCGGAATCCGCGCCTTTTGATATTTCTTTGTTATTTTTTCGGAAGGAGTTTATCCTTGCCTCCCATATACATTCTCAGCGGTTCGGGTATTGAAACAGTTCCGTCTGCGTTGAGATTATTTTCAAGGAAAGCTATAAGCATTCTCGGAGGTGCTACTACCGTATTGTTAAGGGTATGTGCAAAATACTTTGAGCCGTCCTCTCCTTTAACTCTTATTTGCAGTCTTCTTGCCTGCGCGTCTCCCAGATTTGAACAGGAACCTACTTCAAAGTACTTCTTCTGACGCGGCGACCATGCCTCTACGTCACAGCTCTTAACTTTAAGATCCGCCAGATCTCCCGAGCAGCATTCGAGAGTTCTTACCGGAATGTCTAATGAACGGAAGAAATCAACGGAATTCTGCCACAGCTTATCGTACCATTTCATACTGTCCTCGGGCTTGCAGACAACTATCATTTCCTGTTTTTCAAACTGGTGTATTCTGTAAACTCCTCTTTCTTCGATACCGTGTGCGCCGACTTCTTTTCTGAAGCAAGGGGAATAGCTGGTGAGCGTCTGAGGAAGTTCAGTCTCAGGCAGAGTTGTTTTAATGAACTTTCCTATCATGGAATGCTCGGAAGTACCGATAAGATAAAGATCCTCGCCTTCGATCTTGTACATCATACCCTCCATTTCGGCAAAGCTCATAACGCCTGTTACAACATCCGATCTTATCATAAACGGAGGAACATAATAGGTAAATCCTCTGTCTATCATAAAGTCCCTTGCGTAAGAAAGAATTGCGGAATGAAGTCTTGCAATATCTCCTTTCAGATAGTAAAATCCGTTGCCGGAGGTCTTTCTTGCGGCGTCAAGATCAATGCCGTCAAAGGATTCCATAATGTCAACATGATAGGGGACTTCATATTCGGGAACAACGGGTTCGCCGTACTTTTCTATCTCAACGTTTTCACTGTCGTCCTTGCCGATCGGAACGCTGTCGTCAATAAAATTTGGGATAACAAGCATTATTTCACGGATCTTTGCTTCTAAATCCTGTTCCTTGACCTCAAGCTCTGCAAGCTCCTTAGCCATAGCGGAAACCTCTGCTTTGATCTTTTCAGCATCGTCCTTCTGACCCTTTGCCATAAGACCGCCTATAGTTTTGCTTTTGACATTACGTTGATTTCTCAGCTCGTCGGCGCGTGTCCTTGCGGCTCTGTACTCTACGTCTAAAGCGGCTGCTTCGTCTACAAGAGGAAGCTTTTCGTCCTGAAATTTCTTTTTGATATTTTCCTTAACAAGTTCCGGATTTGTGCGGATAAATTTGATGTCTATCATTGATAAAGCTCCTTTCAAGGCACGTTATGCGCACCTGAATACATAATATAATAGTATACCGCTGAATTGGGATTTTGTCAAGGTTTTGTTTGCTTTTATGTCGGCTTTTTTAGAAAAGAAGAACCCACGGATAAGGTAAGACCGCGGGTAGAAATTGTTTATTCTTTTATATTTCCGTCTTTGTCAAGGGTAAAGGAATAAGAATTTTTTTCAGATGATATGTACGCAATATCTATTTCATCATCTTCGTTGTATGCTCTTTTTTCTCCTTTGAGCTCGTCGGACATTCGCACATAAAGAGAGCAGCTGTATTCAAGGTCTACAATATTGTCGCCGTCTGCATTCCATATAGTTTCTCTTTTGTCGGGGTCTTTTTCATCTATTTCGGGATTTTGTATAAGACTTGAAGTATAGAAAGTTAATGTCTCTCCTGCTTTTATCGGAGTGACGTCGTTTGGAGCAATTTTTCCTAGGGGTACAATTTTAGGATACTCTTTATGACCGTTTACCTTTACACTATCGGTTACTGATAAATCCACATACAGATCATAATCGGTATTATTTGTGTAATTATAAGCAAATTTAATTTTATCGTCCGTAACATCAAGATTGCCCACAAGTGTTATTGTAAAAGCTCCGTCTTTGGAGATATAGCCGCCGTCCTTTTTTATAAAATCTTCTGTCTTCGCGTCGTCGTCAAGAAATGTATAGCTTGGGCTTTCAGTATCGGAAATGTCTTTTTCATTATCCTTGTTACAAGCTGTAAAAGCAAAGACTGCAAGTAATGCAGTAAGCAGAATACAGATTTTTTTCATGGTGTTATTCTCCTTTTTTCTAGATATGATCTGTTGCCCTTGTTTCTGTATAAATAATAAAACTATAAAAATAGTGTAATACGAAAAGATGAATTTGTCAATGCAAATATTATATATTTCCAAATAAATTTATTTTACATTGACAAACCGTAAAAACTGAGGTATAATTTTATAGACAATTTAATTAAGGAAGCGTTAGAAATGGATTTTCTCAGACGGTGCTGGGCTGAAATCAGTCTGGATAACATTAAATATAATTATGAACAGTACAGAAAGCTTATCCCCAATAATACGGAAGTCATGTGCGTGGTGAAAGCCTCCTGCTACGGACACGGAGACGATATTATCGTCCCTTTTCTCCAAAATGAACTGGGCGTTACTCATTTTGCGGTATCAAATATCCTCGAGGGAATAAGGCTAAGAGATATGGGAATAACGGGCGAGATACTCGTACTGGGGTACACGCCTCCCGAAAATACGGAGGATCTGATCAAATATAATATTATTCAGGCTTGTACGGAGCTGTCCTATGCAAAAAAACTGTCGGAGATCACATCAGGCAGAATAAGGATACACTGTGCCGTAGATACGGGTATGACAAGAATAGGTCTTAACGGTTCCAATGAGAAAATTGCAGAGGAGCTGGCTGAAATTTCAAGACTTGAAAATATATCTCTTGAGGGAGCGTTTACTCACTTTGCCGTTGCGGACGGTTCGGATAACGAAAGCCGTCTCTATACAAAACAGCAGTCGGATAAGTTTTTTAATGCTTGCTCTATTGCCGAACGGAAGGGAGTAAGCTTAAAGCATAGACATACCCTTAATTCCGCAGGCGGACTTTTTTACTATGACAGCAGAAATACTCTTGCAAGACTTGGAATTATTCTTTACGGACTTTATCCCGATCCTGCGCTTGCTCTGCCTTTTGAACCAAAGCCTGTTATGACCTTAAAAGCGGCGATCTCACAGATAAAATATATAGATGCGGGAACTTCGGTCAGCTATGGACGTACATATACGGCAGATAAAAAAATTAAACTTGCAACGGTGACTGCGGGTTATGCTGACGGTTATCCCAGAGCGTTATCAAATACCGGCAAGGTAATTGTCGGAGGAAAGCTTTGCAGTATCGCAGGAAGAATATGCATGGATCAGTTTATGTGCGACGTTACGGAGGCTGAAAATGTCAGCGTGGGCGACGAGGTCATTCTAATGGGCAAAGACAGTAAAGATGAGAAAATAATGATTTCGGCAAACGATATAGCGTATGATACAGGAACGATAAATTATGAGGTAGTATGCGATATTTCAAACAGAGTTCCAAGAGTGATAAAATAAAAAATCCCATAAAACGGTGCAGGTCAGGCAGTAATATGCTTGACCTGCGCTTTTTTATAATTTTTAGCGAAGTATATTGGGTTATTAATATATTAATAAAATGTGACTGTGCCCTGTAACTATATGGACGAATCGGTCATATAAGTTATTTAAAACTAACCGATTTTCACAAGTTTTTCACTAAAATAAGCTAAAAATGTGGCAAATTATACGAAAAAATTCATTTTTAGGTATTTACAAATCGTTAAAATAGTGATATACTATAATTATTAAAGTGGATAAAAATACGTCGGATTTGACAATGTTAAGATTGTCGGAGAAAAACCGGCAATAATATCCCGTTTATATTTTTAAGCTTGTTCAACTGCATTTTGTCAGGGCTTAAAATATTGAGAAAGGAATGATACTAGAAATGGCAAGAAAAATGAAAACCATGGACGGAAACAACGCTGCTGCTTGGGCGTCATACCCCTTCACAGAAGTTGCTGCTATCTATCCTATCACACCGTCGTCCGTTATGGCCGAAGTGACAGACCAGTGGGCTGCAAAGGGTAAAGAGAACCTTTTCGGCACTCCTGTAAGACTTGCTGAAATGCAGTCCGAGGCAGGTGCGGCAGGTACGGTTCACGGATCGCTCTCGGCAGGTGCGCTTACTACCACATACACAGCTTCTCAGGGTCTGCTTCTTATGATACCAAACCTGTATAAGATCGCAGGCGAGCTGCTTCCTTGCGTAATTCACGTTTCCGCAAGATGCGTGGCTTCCCACGCGCTTAATATTTTCGGCGATCACTCTGACGTGTACGCTTGCCGTCAGACAGGCTTTGCTATGCTTTGCTCATCAAACGTTCAGGAGGTCATGGACTTAGGCACAGTAGCTCATCTTTCAACTATCGAGGGAAGAGTGCCTTTCATTCATTTCTTCGACGGCTTCAGAACATCTCACGAGATCCAGAAGATCGAGACATGGGATATGGAAGATGTAAGAGAAATGGTGAACTTTGATAAAATTGAGGAATTCAGAAAGAGCGCTCTCAATCCTGAGCATCCCGTACTCAAGGGTACTGCTCAGAACCCCGATATATTCTTCCAGGCAAGAGAGGCATGCAATCCTTACTATGACGCTATCCCGGGTATCGTAGAGGATTATATGAATAAGGTCAACGCCAAGATCGGCACCGACTACAAGCTGTTCAACTACTACGGAGCCCCAGACGCTACTCACGTTATCGTGGCAATGGGCTCGGTATGCGATACTATTGAAGAGACTATCGATTATCTCAATGCAACAGAGGGTACAAAGCTCGGTCTTGTTAAGGTAAGACTTTACAGACCTTTCGTTGCTTCTAAGCTTGTTGAGGCTATCCCAAGCACCTGCGAGCAGATCTCTGTTCTTGACAGAACGAAGGAGCCCGGTTCACAGGGCGAGCCTCTTTATCTTGACGTTGTTGCGGCTCTCAAGGGCACGCAGTTCCACGACGTTCCTGTTGCTACGGGCAGATACGGTCTTGGATCAAAGGATACAACTCCCGATCAGATCAAGGCTGTTTACTGGAATGCAAGCTGGAAGGATACCTACAAGCCTCGCTTTACGATCGGTATCAACGACGACGTTACAAATCTTTCTCTTGCTTCAGAGGGCAAGCTTGATTCAGCTCCCGCAGGCACTACCGCTTGTAAGTTCTGGGGTCTCGGCGCTGACGGTACTGTCGGAGCTAACAAGAACTCCATTAAGATCATCGGAGATCATACAGATCTGTACGCCCAGGCATATTTCTCCTATGACTCAAAGAAGTCGGGCGGCGTAACGGTTTCTCACCTGAGATTTGGCAAGACTCCTATCAAGTCAACATACCTTATCAATCAGGCGGATTTTGTTGCCTGTCATAACGAGTCCTATATTACAAAGTATAATATGGTTCAGGACATCAAGCCGGGCGGAACGTTCCTGCTCAATTGTCAGTGGACTGAAAAGGAGCTTGACAAGCACCTTCCCGGTCAGGTAAAGAGATATATTGCGGAAAACGACATTAAGTTCTATATCATCAACGGCGTTAAGATAGGTAAGGAGATCGGTCTCGGAAACAGGATAAATACTGTTCTCCAGTCTGCATTCTTCAAGCTTGCAAATATTATCCCTATCGACGACGCTATCAAGTATATGAAGGACGCGGCTACGGCTTCCTACTCAAAGAAGGGCGACGCTATCGTAAAGATGAACCACGACGCTATCGACGCAGGCTGTCAGCAGGTCGTTGAGGTCAAGGTCCCCGCTAAGTGGAAAAATGCTAAGGATACCGCTATGGGTATGCCTGCGGCTAAGTGCGCGAACAAGACCCTTCAGGATTTTGTAAACAGCATTCAGATACCTTGTAACGCTCAGGAGGGAGACAAGCTTCCTGTTTCTACGTTCACACATATGGCTGACGGAGTATTTCCGCAGGGCTCGTCTGCATTTGAAAAGAGAGGAATTGCGGTTGACGTTCCTTCATGGATAAGCTCAAACTGCATTCAGTGTAACTTCTGCTCCTATGTATGTCCTCACGCTGTAATAAGACCTTGCGTAATGACGGACGATGAACTCAAGAAGGCACCAAAGCTTGCACAGGAAAAGGCAGTTCCTATGACGGGAATGCCGGGATATAATTTCGTTGTTACACTGTCGGCTCTGGACTGCACTGGCTGCGGTTCATGCGTAAACGTATGTCCGGGCAAGAAGGGAGAAAAGGCTCTCAATCTTATGCCTCTGGAGACTCAGCTTGCCGAGCAGGAGGTATTCAATTACGGACGTACTCTTGCTGAAAAGCCTGAGATACTTCAAAAGTTTAAGGAGACCACAGTCAAGGGTTCCCAGTTCAAGCAGCCGCTGCTTGAATTCTCCGGAGCTTGCGCAGGCTGCGGAGAAACGCCTTACGCTAAGCTTATAACACAGCTTTTCGGCGACAGAATGTATATTGCAAACGCAACAGGCTGTTCTTCAATCTGGGGCGGCTCGGCACCCACAACACCTTATACAACAAACGATAAGGGTCAGGGCCCCGCATGGTGTAACTCACTCTTTGAGGATAACGCAGAGTTCGGTCTTGGTATG
>CAYNPW010000015.1:0-34666 GCA_964399215.1 uncultured Ruminococcus sp.
AAGTGGTCCATAACCTTTTCGCTGTATATCATTTTTATTACCTCCAATTAATCCAATGTATAATCATGTATTCCCTCTGTTTTGCAAATTCTCTCCCACAAAGGAGACATTTTTCTCAGCTTTTTAACTATTTCCGGGAGAACCTCCAGAATGTAATCAACGTCCTCATCAGTATTTTCTTCATTTATGGAAAGTCTCAGTGAGCCGTGTGCGATCTCATGGGGAAGTCCTATCGCAAGCAGAACGTGGGACGGGTCAAGAGAACCGCTGGTGCATGCAGAGCCTGAGGAAGCTGCAATGCCTTTTATGTCCAGTGTAAGCAGCAGACTTTCGCCTTCGATTCCACGAACTGATATATTTACATTGCCCGCAAGTCTTTGCTCGGCATCTCCGTTGAGCCTTGTCTGAGGAATTTTCAGTATACCCTCAATAAGCTTGTCCCTCATTTTTACGGTCCTTGCGTTTTTGCCTGAAATATCCGTAACGGCGTCGGTAATTGCCGTTCCCAATGCTACTATTGAGGGGACGTTTTCAGTTCCTGCACGCTTGTTTCTTTCCTGAGCTCCTCCGTAAATAAGATTTGGAAGATTAACTCCTGTACGGCAGTACAGTGCGCCGACACCTTTTGGAGCATGTATTTTATGTCCCGATAAGGACAGCATATCGATGTTCATATCTTTAACATTGATATCAATATGTCCCACAGCCTGAACTGCGTCTGTGTGGAAAAGAACATTGTGAGCCTTGCAGACCTTTCCGATCTCTGCGATCGGCATGATCGTGCCGATCTCATTATTTGCAAACATAACAGTTACAAGACAGGTATCTTCGCGAATTGCCTTCTCAACCTGTTCTGCAGTGATAAGTCCCTTGTCGCTTACAGTGAGATATGTGATCTCAAACCCCTGCTTTTCAAGGTACTGGCAGGTGTGAAGAACAGCATGGTGCTCAAAAACTGTTGTTATAATATGTTTTTTACCTTTTTTTGCACCGACTGCTGCAGCGCCTCTTATTGCCCAGTTGTCAGCCTCTGATCCGCCGGAGGTAAAATAGATCTCGTTTACCCTTGCGGCTCCAAGAGCGTTTGCAACCTGCTGACGTGCGGCAAGTACCGCCTTTGCAGCGTCCATACCAAGTGAATATATGCTTGAGGGATTGCCGTAATTCTGTGTAAAATATGGCAATGCAGCCTTGAGAGCATTTTCGGAAACTCTTGTTGTAGCAGAGTTATCCGCATATACAAAACGTTTTTCCAATTATATCATACCTTTCATATATAATTTATTACAAATATATTATATACCATTTTACTCTGAATTGCAATACCCTGAAAGAAATTTCTCAAATTTAATACTTTATACATAAGTTATATTGCGTTCTTACCGTCAAAGACCGTATATTTAATATGCTGAAAAAATCGTGAGTTATGCTTTTATTTTTTGAATTTTCCGGAACCCATGACCGCCAGAGCGTCGCATCTTTCGTTTTCAGGGTGTCCGGAGTGTCCTTTGACCCAGATAAATTCAACCTTATGGATTTCCAGCAGACAGAGCAGCTTTTCCCATAGATCGGAGTTTAACGCAGGCTTTTTATCCCCCTTGATCCAGCCGTTGGCACGCCACTTCCTTGCCCAGCCCTTTGTTACAGCGTCAATTATATATTTAGAATCGCTGTAAAGCTTGACAGCGCAAGGTTCTTTAAGAGCGCTCAGACCTGTGATAACAGCGGTAAGCTCCATACGGTTGTTTGTGGTCTCAGGCTCGCCGCCCCAAAGCTCCTTGCTTGTTTCTTTGTATCTTAAAATTATGCCGTAGCCTCCCGGACCAGGATTTCCGGAGCAGGCGCCGTCGGTGAAAATCTCGATTTCTTTCATAGCTATCAGTTCGCTTTCATCAGATCTGTTAAATAACCTTTGAACATCGTCTGAATTGTCTTTTTGGTTATTAAACAAGTTTATTTATATTTACAACACTTTTATTATACAATAAAATCTCTGCTATTTCAAGTACTTTCGTAAGCTTTTAAGCTTCAGGCATAAAAATATGGATATAATAAAATTAAACTCTGTAACATTTTTAATAATCCTACAAATTTCAAATGTTTTCCTTGTAAGATTTGTACAAATTGTTAATGCTGATTTGTGGGAATTGAGAATTGACAACGATTACACAATGTAATATAATAATTAAGTAAAGCTATGTTCAGATATTCTTATTTGAAAGGTATGTGATTATTATGACAAATATTAAAAGAACTCTTGCACTTGCAGTTTCGCTGGTTTCTGTGATCGGCGTTTGCTCCTGCGGAACTTCCGGAAGCGATGACTCCTCAGCCGCAACTACCATTCCTAAGGTAGAAGTTGAGGATACCGACGCCATTGAAGCAATTCCGGACGACGCGCAGAAAACTATCAGATGGATGGGTACATATAACCTTAATCCTGATGAGTCAAAGGGCGAGGACAAGACAGTACAGATTGACCTCTTTAACAAAAAGGGCGGTATAATCGAGTGGACTCAGGTAACGGACAGCGAAAAGTTTGACAAGCTTGCAAGCGCTATTATGTCTCAGCAGGACGTGCCTGACATCTTCAAGTACGAATGGATGGCTTTCCCTGCACAGGTACTTAAGGATATGTATCAGCCTGTTGACGATATTGTAGACTTTGACGATCCTTTGTGGAGTGATGTTAAGACTTCGGCTGAGCAGTTTGTTATGAACGGAAATCATTATGTTGCGCCCATTGATTTTACAGTAGGTACATTGATGATGTATGACTACGGTGTAATCGAGGCTAATGGACTGAGCGATCCTTATGAGGAATATCTCGACGGCAACTGGAATTGGGATACTTGGGTTGACCTTATGGCAGAGTTCTGTGAGAATGCTCCTGCTGATCAGGAAAGATATGGTATAAACGGCTGGTTCCAGACGCAGGTGATCCAGCAGACGGGTAAGACTATGGTCAATTATGAGGACGGAAAGTTTGTGTCCAACTTAAACGATCCTGACATCGAGCGGGCTGAAAACATGCTATATGATATTGGCAAGAAAGGATATGTAAATACCGATTGGCTCGGCAATGCAAGGGTCGCTCTTAAGAACGGAGACCTCCTGTTCTATTGTATGGGTACATGGGCTATGACAGGAAATAACGGTCCTTCCGACGGTGATGACTGGAGAGTTGTTCCGGTTCCTTCAGACCCCAACAGCACAGAGAAGTACATGACTGCTGATATGCTCGCTTATATGTGGGTAAGAGGTTCAACGGCAAATGAGGCTGTCAAGACATGGTTTGAGTGCAGCAGACTTGCCGTTACGGACGAAACATACGTGGAAAACGGCAGGGAGAAGTTCCTTAATGCTAATCCTAACTGGACAGACGAGATGTACGATGTATATCTGGAGGCTTCCTCGAACGAAAATAAAATGGTATTCGACTATGGCTACGGTATCTCCTCTACAATGTCGGACGACAACTCCAGCGAGGACGGAAACTGCATAACACGTAAGCTGTATGAATTCACCAACAAGGAAGACGACAGCGGCAAACAGTATTCGTGGACTGAGCTGCGTCAGACATATTCTGCAACCGTCGACAGCGAGTTAAGCACAATTAATGCGGCTGTGGAAGAGTATATTGCAAAAAACAGCTGATATTGATATTTGAAACTATAAAGGGATATTTTCGGCAGAGACTTGCGGCGTCTTGTTTCTGCCGTTTTTTTGTAGAAAATGTATAAATATGATTGCGGAATATGGTATTTGTGGCTATTGACAATGCGACTTTTCGTGTTGTATAATTAATTTAGGCGAGAGTGTGTTTATATTAAGAACATTACATGTCTCTTTTGAAAAAACAATGCAAATATTTGAATGGAGGTAATTATGAAAAACTATAAGAAATTTCTTGCCGGTCTTATGGCTTTCGGAATGATTTTTGGAGTTACTGCATGCGGTGATGATGCTTCCGGCAAAAACGATGCAAGCAGCGAAGATGACAGCTTTGAGGCTACAGAAAATATTGAGGTAACAGATAACGGAGATATCGCTCCTATTCCCGAGGGCGCTGAATCTGATCTGCTTTATCTAGGCGTTCAGGATCTTAATCCTACAAAATCAAATAAGGAAATAAGCACAGAGCTTGCCTTGTTCCAGTCTAAGGGCGGATCCATATCATATTCCCAGACATCTCAGCTTGAGAGATTTGATAAGCTTGCCGACGCTATTATGGCTAATAAGGATGTTCCCGATATATTTAATTACGAGTGGCTCTCATTCCCGTCACAGGTTGTTAAGGATATGTACCAGCCTGTTGACGATATAGTAGATTTCGACGATCCGCTGTGGAGCGGAGTTAAGGAAACTGCCGATCAGTTTGTGCTTAACGGTAATCATTACGTTGCTCCTCTGACTTTTGTGGCGTCATCAATGCTTTGCTACGATAAGGACGTTATAGAAGCAGAGGGCCTTGACGATCCATACGATCTGTATCTTGAAGGTGAGTGGGACTGGAACACTTTTGAGAGCCTTATTGAAGAATATGTGGCAGGCGCTGATGACGGAGTTGAAAGATATGGTATAAACGGCTTTTTCAGACAGCATTTTATTCAGCAGACAGGCAAGACTATGGTCAACTATGACTCAACCACAGGCGAGTTTACCTCTAACCTTAAAGACCCTGACATTGAAAAGGGCGAGGAAATGCTCTACAATATGATGAAGAGCAATCTGTTCTACACTGACTGGGTAGGTTCTGCAAGAGACGCATTCAAGAAAGGCTGCCTGTTCTATGCAATGGGCGACTGGGCATATTCAGGCAATAACAGTCCCAAGGAGGGCGAAAACTGGGGCATTGTTCCGCATCCTCAGTATCCTGACAATCCACAGAAGATAACTACTTCGGACATGAAAGCTTTCATGTGGGTAAGAGGTTCTACAAAATCTGAGGCTGTAAGGTGCTGGTTTGAGTGCTACAGAACCGCATATTCAAATCCTGATTACCTTGAGACAAATAAAGCTAAGTTTATGGAGAACAATCCATATTGGACAGATGAAATGTATGAAGTCAAAATGGATGTTCAGTCAGACGATTATCTGATGATCTTTGACTATGCGTTCGGAGTTTCCTCGACATTGGGCGATGTTAACGGCTTTGACGGAAATATCTGTCTTGTTGACGCTCTTTACAATTATTCTTCACAATTCAACGACGAGGGTACACAGATGACGTGGACCCAGGTAAGAGAAAAGTACTCCGCAACAGTCGATTCGGAACTGAAATCCCTCAACGAGAGCATTAAGGAATTCAACAGTAAGTAATACATAACTGTACAATAAAACGGACGGGTTTGATTGAACCCGTCCGTTTTTGTTATCAAATTATGCTCTTTCTGCTGTAATCGGTGATGTCAGTGCCCAGCTTTTCGTATAGCTCCTTAACAGTAAGCTCTTTGTTTTTCAACTTGATAAGCTCGTCATCTGCCGCGCCGATAAATTCTACAAAATCAACTCTGCCGTTGGGAGTGTCTATACCTGAAACAACAGTATCGGGTACAGTGATAAATCCTGTCAGCAGAGACTTCCTTTGAGCGTCCATACCTGTTTTCTGACCTGTATACAGATATTCATATGGATTGAATATCTCTCCCGAATTAAACGTGATTTTCGCTATCGACTGTAAAATACCGCATACACAGCGTATCTCCGCCTCCTCGTCCTCCGAGAACCCCTTTTTGAGACGAAGCGTAAATTCCATACCGTATCCGCTGTACTCAGGATCGTCGGATTCTTTTTCGTAAAGCTCGGAAAGCCCGAAGGTCACAAAATGCCAGTAATCTCCGCCGTCGTAAATGCTGATACCGTCCAGCGGATCGTTGCCCCCGAGACTCCAAGGGATAAGCACACCGTAATGCTTAGGGTTTGTCTGTTCGGGATACTTTTCGAGAAAAGCGTTTTCAATAGCTTTCCAGCCGTCCATGACGACCTCTGTTTCCTCAGGCTCGTTTGGCTCGTTCAGTTTATCCAATAATCCCATTGATCTTCCTCCTAGATTTATGTATATAATTTTATTTTATTATATCATATATTTTGTCCATAATCAATTAGCTATTATTACAATAATACAGACAACGGTTTGTGTAAAACTGACAGTGATAATTTTATTTGATCGTAGATGAGAGCACGCAGATGACGTGGACTCAGGTAAGAGAAAAGTGCTCCGCAACAGTCGATTCGGAACTGAAATCCCTCAACGAGAGCATGAAGGAATTTAACAGTAAATAATACATAACTGTACAATAAAACGGACGGGTTTGATATTCCCGTCCGTTGTTTCATTATTGGTAATCATATAGAGCGCTGAACATATCCAGATCGCCTGCGGAGATATGGTAGTATTCACCGTCAAGTTTGATATTTGCCGTAGGATCTTTTGTTTGCTCCAGATTGTGCAGCTCTCCGTTTTCATCTCTGTACTGAACCTCAAGCGAGTAACCTCCCACAGCTGTTTGTCCGTTGGGCTCGGGCTTTTCTTTTAGGTCAAAATTATCGGGTATGCTTTCAGCCCACGATACAAAATCAATGCAAAACTGTTCATCGTCAACGGTCCAGACATCACTATCGCCTGTGTTACTGTCAGATGAACTGTAGCAGGTTATTTTATATGCGTTATTGTTATTATTAGCTTGTTCTTCATAACCTACATTGACAGGGTCAGCAGCTAATGCTTTGGTCTCATCGACCTTTACAGAGGAAGTATCGCCTGAATTTCCGCATGAGCATAACAGGCATAACGATATACTAACAGATAAAAATAATAAAGCTTTTTTCATATGATCTCCTCCTTTTAATATAGTATAACACAAGCAACAACCATGATCAACAGGTAATTATTCCAATTTTAGTAATAATAAACTGTGCAATTTGGACAGTATCTCATGGCGCTAATTGTATTTCAAAAATAAAATATCGAAATTCAATAAAAAAGTATTGACAAATGAAAAGTATCGTGATATAATATCCAAAGACAACACAAGTTGTCTGAACATAATTTGAAAGGGGATATTATCCTTATGTGGACAAAAACTAGATCTTTGATGCTGTCAAGAATGCTGGTGTACGTTCTTCTGGTTCTGCTAGTGGCGGCTTTGGGACTTGTACCTGCTATTTCAAAATGGTACGATTCAATTTCGGCGGAAGTAGGCTTCATAAAAGGAAGCGCTTTTGTACCGGTGTGCGTAATGCTGTATATATGCGATGCTTTCGCGCTTTTCGCTGTAAATTCTCTGAGAATACTTCTTAATAATATCAATAAGGAAGATGTTTTTACCGAGCAGAACACAAAATGCCTGAGAGTGATCTCGTGGGCTTGTATGCTTGCGGGTATTACCTTTGCGGTGTTCGGTATCTGGAGATTTTCATTTTTATTTGCAGCATTTTTTGCAGTTTTTCTCGGACTTGTAATGCGCGTATTGAAAAATGTATTTGAAAAGGCTGTGGAGATCAAGTCCGAAAACGACTTTACTATATAACGGAGGCGCAAAATGGCTATTGTGGTTAATTTAGATGTAATGATGGCAAAGAGGAAAATGTCCTCTAACGAGCTTGCCGAAAGGGTAGGCATTACTCCTGCGAACCTGTCGATACTGAAAACAGGCAAGGCAAAAGCGGTTCGTTTTTCAACGCTGGATAAGATATGCGAGATACTCGACTGTCAGCCGGGAGATATTCTGGAGCACGTTTGATATAAAGAGAATTGCGGTAAGGAATCATGACAGAACGGACTAAATCAAAGAAAATAATATATATATCGGCGTTTGCAGTCCTGCTCACAGCTGAGATATTAATAGGGCTTTTGGCAGAGGAAGTCCTCAGAAACAGCGGGGGAGACGTGCTTGTAGTAATTGCAATATATTTCCTTATACGAATTTTTACCGATAGATTTTCAAGGACACTGCCGCTTATGGTCTTTGCCTTTGCCTGCTTTGTTGAACTGCTGCAAAGTATGGATATTTGCGGACTTCTCGGCATAGATAAACACAGTCTGCTTGCGGTGATAATAGGTACCAACGGAAATTTCCTTGACTTATGCTGTTACTTTTTCGGAATGCTGATGATTTACACCTATATGCATTTTGAAAAGTACCTGCTGTTTTCTCCGCAGAAACATAAGAAATATATGCTGTTTGGTCCGCTGATTTTAATAGTAATGATATTTTTAGAAATTTTAATATCAGAATGGTCTGCAAACAAATACAATGTATGGTCGGATCCTGTTCAAGCTTCTGTCTGCACTTTGGCGCTAAGTGCAGGAATTGCATTCTGCGGAAGAAATTACAAAAGCAAATTTCAGGCGGCTGTGCGGACTGCGGGCTATATTTACACAGAATTATTTCTGCTCTTTATGGGAACTATGGTAGGCTCTCTGCAAGCCTTTATGAACAGTTCCCACAATTATTGAGATCGGAGGACAATATGAAGATTTTTACCAAACGCAGAGTTTTGATCTCTGCTGTTGTACTTATCATATTTTCGGCATTGATGTTCTTGCTTTCCCATTCGACATATTACAGATACAGCGATTGGTGGGTAAAAGGAAGATCCATTGCCGAGATAGAGGAAAGATACGGCGATTTTGATATACGCTTAGGAAATACGGCAGGCTACTATATTTATACTGATAACGGCTGGATAATGCCCGATCATCTTCAGCACTATTACTATATGGAATACGACGAAAACGGAATTGTCCGCAGGGTGTATGAAGGTCTCCACCCGGGCGGATAACAAGTCAGCAAAAAGGAGAACAATTATGGACGAACAGATCAGTAACAATTTAAATCATAACGCAGAAAATCTCGGAGAAGCCTTAACATTGCCCGAATATGTTTTTGCTCCTAAAAAAGAAGTAAATTTCACAAAAGCTGAACGCATAATGGCGTTTGTGACTGCCGTTCTCGCATTCTTTTTTGTACACCTCGTTCTGTGGAACGTGCAGGGATTTTTCACGACTGCGTTCTATATTGCGGTAATTACGGCGGCGATAGTGTTTATGTGTAAGAGCGGACGTAAATTCAAGGCGTTCCATAAAGTAACTGCGGCAGTTTTGTATATTTTCAGCTTTGTGTTTTCCGTAACTGCAAACGAGCTTATCAAGGGACTTGACGTTGTTTTCTTGTTCTGCGGCGGAGCGTACCTTGTTTATTCCGTATGCTCCGAGGGTAAAAGCTTCGGCAGATTTTTACCTATAGAGCTTGTAAAAAGTGTATTTGAGTATCCCTTTGCAAATTTCGGCATGGAGTGTAAAGCTATCAACTCAGCAGCGAAAAAATCAAAGCTGGGAAGTAACGCAAAGCTGATAATAGCGGGATTTTTGGTTGCGCTCCCGCTAACTCTGGCAGTGGCTGCACTGCTTATGTCGGCAGACAGCGGCGTTGAAAGAATTCTCATAGATCTTGCGGACTTCATCGGCGCTCAGAATGTGTGGACTTTGCTTATAGAGCTGGCACTCTCAATACCCGCAGGCTGTTATCTGTTCAGTATGCTCTTTTCAAATACGCATAGAAACGACAGCGGCCTTGACGAAAGCAAATGCGAAAATTTGTGTAACAGTGCAAGAAAGATCAACAACATAGTTATATATTCCGCTGTTACTCCGATTTGTTTGCTTTACGGACTTTTCTTTGCGTCGCAGATAAACTATTTTACTTCAGCTTTTATGGGCAGACTTCCCAGCTCATACAGCTATGCGGAATACGCAAGAAAAGGATTTTTCGAGCTTTTTGCAATATCCGTAATAAATGCCTGCGTAATACTTTTCATAAGCTTTTGCTCCAAAAACAGCGGCAGGAACAAGCCCAAGGCTCTGAAATTCTACACTGTACTTATTTCTGTTTTCACTCTGCTTATTACGGCAACAGCAATAAGCAAAATGGTGATGTACATTCAGAATTACGGACTTACTCAGCTCAGAGTTTACACAACTTGGTTTATGACGCTTATCGCCCTGATGTTTGTTTATGTTATTATCAGGCAGTTCAAACCGGATTTCGGCTTTATGACCTGCGCCGCTGTGACCTTTACGCTGATGTTTGCCCTGCTGTGCTTTTCACGACCCGACGCGATCATTGCACGTTATAATCTTGAGTACTGCGCCGACAGTCTTAGCTATAACGATATATTGGAAATGAAAAATTTATCCAACGACGCGGTGGCTGTAATACTGGACGACAGCTACGCTTCTATTGTGAGAAACGCAATAGAGAGCAGAAATATTTCGGAGGAAGACGATTTCCGATCAAGCGGGATTTACGAATATCAGACCTATGACAGTTATGAAAGCTTTGTAAGCGATATTCTGGCAGGACTTGACAAGGATCCTTACGCAGAGTATAATTTATCTGCAATACTTATCAGATCGAGAGCGGGAAACTTATATGGATAATTACAAAATACACTATATTTTATTTGTAAAGAAAAATTCCCAAAGCTATTGACAATCCGTGAAAATAGGTATATAATATTAATAAAGAAAGATAGTTATTTTATGTTAATAAAGTCGTTACTGATTTCAATGGACGGCTTTTGCATTAATTTTTATGGGATATGAGCAAAAAGGCAGCGCAGGATACGCTGTTTTTTTGTTTTATAAACGTTTTACTCTTGCAATAGTGTGAAAAATGATGTATAATGTAGAGTATTAAATTAAGATACAAAAATCTGAATATTTGCGGAGGACTGAATATGAGCTTTGTAAAATTTGAAAATGTATATAAAAGGTACAAAATGGGCGAAGTAACAATAACCGCCTCCGACGGAGTAACATTTGAAATTAACAAAGGGGAGTTTGCCGTTATAGTGGGAGCAAGCGGAGCGGGCAAAACCACTATCCTCAATATGCTCGGCGGAATGGATACCTGCGATGAGGGAGATATTATTGTAGACGGCAGAAATATTGCTAAGCTATCTCCTAAAGAGCTTATAAGCTACAGGCGTTATGACATCGGATTTGTATTTCAGTTTTACAATCTTGTAAATAATCTTACCGCAAAGGAAAATGTGGAGCTTGCCGCTCAGATCTGTCCCGGAGCGGACGATCCTGCGAAAGTCTTAAAAAGCGTGGGACTAGAGGACAGAATTAATAATTTTCCCTCGCAGCTTTCGGGCGGCGAGCAGCAGAGAGTATCCATTGCGAGGGCGTTGGCGAAAAACCCCAAGCTTCTGCTCTGCGACGAACCTACGGGAGCTCTGGATTACAATACGGGAAAAACAATACTAAAGCTTTTGCAGGATACCTGCCGCCGAAACGGTATGACAGTAATTGTAATTACTCACAATTCCGCTATAGCGCCTATGGCTGACAGGGTCATTACCGTCAAAAACAGCAAGGTTTCTTCTGTGGAAATAAATAATACTCCTGCGGATGTTTCAACTATCGAATGGTAATTTTAAGGAGAATTGACAGATGAGTAGAAAACTGCCGAGCGAGGATTATGAGTACAAAAATTTACCCATTTATGGCGGCGGTTACGTTACAGGCATAGCCTTTCACCCGACTGCGGCTGACAGACTGTATATCAGAACGGATATCGGCGGAGTATATCGTTACAGCTTCGATAAAAAAGCTTGGAAAACTCTGAGCGCTCACGTTACAGCAGTTGACAATGCGGAAACTTATCCTCTTGCTATAGCGCTTGATAAGGATATGCCCGACAGGCTTTTCGTTGCCTGCGGAAATATCAAGAGGAATTATCTGTGTATTTCCGAGGATTGCGGTAAAAGCTTTGTCCGCAGAGATCTGCCCTGCAAGGTACACGGCAATTTTCCCGGAAGGGGAACAGGTGAACGTCTGCATTATCGTAACGGCAGAATTTATTTCGGCTCGACAACTGCGGGACTGCTTATCTCCGACAATATGGGATCAAGCTGGGTAATATACACTGTAAACGGGGAAAAAAATATTTCCGCCCTGTGGATAAGTGAGGACGAAAGCGTTATCATTGCAGGCTGTTCGGGAGAATATAACAGTCCCAGCGAAAACGTCAGAGGAACGACTTTGTATTGTTCCAATGATAGGGGAAAAAGCTTTTATCCTGTTGTACAGCCGGCGCCGCAGGATTTTTCCGATGCGACCTATCAAGGATATGTACCTCAGAGGTTTGCCTTTGACGGACAGTATATTTATGTAACATTCTCACATTCCGGAAAGGTTTTGTGGGGTGGTTGGGGAGCGTATTCCTGCGACTGCGGAACAGCTTATGACGGACGGATTTACCGTTATGTACTAAAGAACGGCAAGCCCGTTTTTGATAAGGATATAACTCCCTTTGACATAGAGGCGGAGTACGGCAGAAAAATCAACGGCGGCTTCGGAGGAATTTCTGCTGAAAACAATGTGCTCATCTCAAGCACGATATGCCGCCGAAACGGCGATATAATTTACCGCAGTTACGATAAAGGAGAAAACTGGGAGATTATCCTGCACGATCTTGATGTTGGTAAAGTCAACTGGAGCGTCAGTTATATGAAGCCTGAATATAGCGGAGGGCATTCCTGTATTCATTGGCTCAGCGATATTAAAATCTCACCGCACGAGCCTGATTTTGCCATTTTTAATACGGGTACGGGAATTTTTTCTGTCCGTAACCTTAATTCTGAAACGGTGGAAATTGAACCATTCTGCAACGGTATTGAGGAGACTGTGCATCTGAATGTTTATTCCACTCCAAAGGGAAGAACCAGAGTTATAGATATAGTAGGTGATTTAGGCGGTTTTGCATTTGAGGACATTGACAAGCTCTGCGAAAATACTTTTGCGGACGAAAACGGCAACCGTTACATTACCTGTCTTAATGCGGATTTCACGCTGAATGCTCCGGACTATGTAGTCGCAACTCCACGCGGAAACTGGACGGGCTTGACTAAGGGAGGAATAATTGTTTCAAAGGACAGCTGTCAAAGCTGGGAAAGTATTCCATACCCCACGGGTATTTCCGAGAAAATCGACAAGGCAATAGAAGATATAAAGCGTCCCAACATTGACGCAGGCTGGGTATCTCTTTCGGCGGACGGCAGACGTATCTGCTGGGCGATAGGCAGGGGATTTTCCTCCGATATGACGGTATACACCGACGACGAGGGCAAGCATTGGCACAAGTCCGAATTTCTGGACTTAAATGGCAATGAGATTTCCCGGGAAATGTGTGTAAAAGTTTTCACCGACTGCTTTGACGAAAACCTTGCTTTTGCGGTATCGTCGGACTTTAGGGTGTTTGTCAGCAGAGATAAATCGGCGAGCTTTAGGGAATTTGAAACGGGACTTAATCTGTCTCCCGTAAAGTTCAACAGATTTCAGGTAACACGTCAGCCCGACAGATCAGGCGTGTTCTGGTTAGCCGAGGGCAGCGGACTTTACCGCTTTGAGATAACCTCCGACAGCGTAAAAGCCGAGAATGTTCTGTCTCGAAACGATTTCACCAATACCATAGGCTTCGGCAAAGGCAGAAATGAGCTTCCTGCGGCTTACTGCACGGGCATTATCGGCGGAGAATACGGCTTTTACCGCTCCGACGATATGTGCGGCAGCTGGGTTAAAATCAACGATTCAAAGCAGAATTTCGGTGATATAATAGCTGTCTGCGGCGATATGAGAGAGTACGGCAGGTTTTATCTTGCCACAGGTACGCTGGGGCTTATAACGGGTGCTAAAATACCTTGATTTTATTAAGAGTTTTAGTATGAAAAATCGGGATTTATCTTTGTAGGGGATGTATCGTAATATGTGTAGTTTGTGCCTTGAAACGGGCTGTCGAGGATGCCAGCCCCTACATAAAATTGCGCTATATCTTATTATTTTCCCCCTCCCCTTGGGGAGGGCACACTAAGTATGAACACCCTATTAATGTTGGTGGGTGAGGGAATTGCCCCGTGCGGGCTAGCACAAATTCTGATTTATCACAGTAATGCCAAATTGAATATAGTGAAAAATCCCCGAGGAATTTTCCTCAGGGACTTTTTTACTGTCTGTTACCGGTAATACCCATAATCAGGTTCAACGTTGTTCTTTTCATAGAACGTACCGTCAGCGATCTCGCTTTTGTACTGGGCTATAGCTTCATCTATATTTGTACAGTCGCCGTAAATCATATACTTCATAAACGCCGCATTAGCTTGGAAGTTAGGAGAAAGCACCTCCATATTGTAAATCACTTCGTCAGTGTAATATCCGTCGGCAGGGATTCTCAGCTCCTGAATATCGTAGTTCATATAATCAAATGCGTTTAGAAGAATGGAAGCTATCTCGCCGTTGGTAATATCGGTCTGCACCTCGGGGAATACCTTCTTTATCAGCTTGTCAAGCTCTATAAAGCTTAAATTTTTAGCCTTTGAGATGATCTCCTTTATGACGAGACGCTGTCTCTGGGTTCTTCCGTAGTCGTCACCGCAGTTGTAGCGTATTCTAGCATAAGCAAGCGCCTGATTGCCGTTCAGATGCATATCTATAGTCTGGTCATAGCTTGAATATAGGGATTTATCGATATAGTCTGTTCCTTCTTTATTATTAAGGTATTTGTTCTGCTCACTGAGAGGCGCGTCCATAGCCTCAGCTTCATTGACTGCAACTGACAGATCAAGTCCTCCAACAGCCTCAACAATATCTATAAACTGCCTGAAATTGACTTTTACATATCTGTCTATCTCAATACCGAAATAATCCTCAATAACATCCTCAAGATATTCAGCGCCGCCGTGCCAGTATGCCGCGTTGAGGCGTCCGCTGCTGTTATACTGAGACATATAAACATACATATCTCTCATAAGAGAAGTCATGGTAATTGTTTTATTCTCATGATTTATGGAGATCACCATCATAACGTCGGTGTTACCTCTGTCGTTGCTCTCGGTATCTCTGATGTCCTCGCCGATTAGCAGAATATTCATAACGTTCTCATCTGAAATCTTTGTGGAGCTTGCCTTAAGCTGAGCTTTCAGTTCTTCTTCCTTTTGCTTCTGGTCGAATGTATCGGATTCATCAACATAATCGCTTTCATTTATAGGCGCCGGATCAAGGTTGATCTTATTATCGCCCGTTCTGTCAAGCAATCCTGTATATTGGAAGAAAAGACCCACAATGACCGCCATTATGATCACCAATAACAGGAAAATTATTCCCAGCGTCACACCGGTTTTTTTCTTGACGCTCCAACCCTTTTTACGTTTTTTCACTGTGTTTTTTTTATCCGACTTTACTTTTGCAGCTGCCTTTTCTGATTTAGGGTCTGTTTTCTCCATACTGAGAGTATTTGAAGTAACCGTATTTTTTTTCGTTTTGGTGAACTGAATATCAATTTGGCTCGTAGGTGTTCTGTTGTCCGTCTGTCCCGGAGCTTTTTTGTTTTCTATTGCCTCGGAGATAAGCGACTTGAGTTCTTCAGAGCCGCCGTTTTCCTTCTGCTGTCCGCGAAGCGTTTCACTCATATATCAATGTCCTCATTTCAACGGATTATTTTTTTCCACATTTACACTATTATATAATTATATCCTATTTTTCTGAAAAAAACAACACGCAAATATAACGAATTTAACGTGAAATTTACATAGAAATTTAGAATTTCAAATAGTTTTCCCTGCTTTTGTCATATTATAATTGCAATTTATATTTAATTATACGTTTCTTACCTTTATTTTACCTAAAATATTTTCAGTCTGTCGATAAACCTCACATGAAGCAAATAAGGAGCATGCCCTGCGTATGGGGATTTTGCTCCTGCGGGAGCGACGAGGGGCGATGCCCCCTCGCCCCATGCAAGCGCTCCAGCGCCGCGCTTGACCCTGCGCTTTAATTTACGGTTAAACTTTTTCGACAAGCTGATATTTTGTAATTAGTAAAATTTATGTGAAAATATAATTCTGACCATTTGATTTCCCGTCACTATGACAATTTTCAAAAAGTTTACGGAAAATGCGTCAAAGCACTTGCGTTTTGTGAAAAAATTTGTTATTATTATAGTAAGAGTTATCATAGAGGGAAATTATGTTTATTTCCCTTTAATTTTTTATTTTTGGAGGATTAGAATTATGCCTACGAAGTACGTCTTTGTTACAGGTGGAGTTGTTTCGGGACTCGGCAAGGGTATAACCGCCGCGTCCTTGGGTCGTTTGCTGAAAGCGAGAGGTTACAGTGTTACCATTCAGAAATTTGACCCGTATATAAATGTAGATCCCGGTACAATGTCGCCTTATCAGCACGGCGAGGTTTTTGTTACCGACGACGGAGCCGAGACTGATCTTGATCTGGGTCACTATGAAAGATTTATCGATGAGAACCTTTCTGTAAATTCCAACGTTACTACAGGTAAGATATACTGGAATGTTCTTAACAAGGAAAGAAGAGGAGATTATCTGGGAGGAACGGTGCAGGTTGTTCCTCACATTACAAATGAGATAAAGGACAGGCTTTACAGAGTCGGAAAGGACAGTAATACCGATATTGTCATAACCGAGATCGGCGGTACTGTGGGAGATATCGAGTCTACGCCTTTTCTGGAGGCTATCAGACAGGCGTCTATTGAGCTAGGCAGAGAAAATGCCGTGTTTATTCACGTTTGCCTTCTGCCATATATTTCAGGCTCTAAGGAGCTTAAAACGAAACCGACGCAGCATTCCGTAAAGGAACTGCTTTCTATCGGCATTCAGCCTAATATTCTTGTACTGCGCTCGGAAATGGAGATCCCTGATGACGCAAAGGCTAAGATAGGTCTTTTCTGTAATGTGAGAAAAGAGGACGTTATACAGAACCTTACGGCTCCGTCGCTGTACGAAGTTCCGCTGTGGCTCGAAAAAGAGGGGCTTGCGGATATAGTATGCGAGCACTTAAAGCTTGAAAACCGTACCCCTGATCTGACAGGCTGGAAAGAAATGATAGGCAGAGTTAAAAACTGTGATAAAAAGGTAACTATCGGTCTTGTGGGCAAGTACGTTGAACTGGAGGACGCTTACCTTTCAGTCGCTGAGGCCCTCAGACACGGCGGCTTTGAAAACAGTGCGGAGATAGATATCAGGTGGATACAGTCTGAGAATATCACCCATGAAAATGTGCGAGAAACGCTTAAGGAATGCGACGGTATAATAGTTCCCGGAGGCTTCGGAGACAGAGGTATCGAGGGTATGGTAGAGTCAATCAGATATGCGAGAGAGAATAAAGTTCCGATGTTCGGTATCTGTCTCGGCATGCAGATGTCTGTTGTTGAATTTTCGAGAAATGTTGCAGGACTTGAGGGCGCAAATTCCTCGGAATTCGGCGAAACGCCCTATCCTGTTATAGATATTATGGATTCTCAGAAGGATATTACCGAAAAGGGCGGTACAATGAGACTGGGACTTTATCCCTGTAAGCTCACAGAGGGTACACGCTGTAAGGAAATATACAATGCAGATCTCATCTAGGAAAGACACCGTCACCGCTGGGAATTCAACAACGAGTTCAGAAAATTACTTACAGAAAAGGGGCTTATCCTTGCGGGACTTTCTCCCGATGAAAAGCTTGTTGAGATAGTTGAACTGCCAAAGGATATTCATCCTTGGTTTGTGGGAGTTCAGTTCCACCCTGAATTCAAGTCCAGACCAAACCATGCGCAGCTCTTGTTCAAGGACTTTATCAGAGCGTCTGTGGTGTATTCTGAGGACAAATAATATTTTTATTCAAAGAGCGGACAGTTTTGTTCGCTCTTTTTGTGTAAATTGTTTAAAAACACTTGAAATATTTAAATCGATATGGTATAATAAAAAACAGAAGTAAAATCGGTGTGCGGCTTTTGTGCATTCCGAGATTGTTGGTGAGATAATGATTAAGGATCTGGAAAAGCCTGTTATGTACCTTAAGGGAATGGGAGAAAAACGCAGCGAGCTTTATGAAAAGCTTGGCGTTAAAACGGTTTATGATCTGCTGTACCATTTTCCGAGGTATTATATTGATTTTACATCGCCTGTTCCGATAGGAGAGGCTCCCTTGAATGAAACCAGTATTGTCCGAGGAAGAATTGTAAAAAAAATGCCCGAGGCAAGAATTCGTAAGGGCTTGTCGGTATACAAAGCAGTTTTTACCGATGATGTTACCGACATGGTATTAGTAATGTACAATACAGGATTTCTTTTCAAAAATCTGGAGATAGATAAGGAATATTTTCTGGTGGGAAAGCTTACGGGAAATCTGGTACGAAAGGAAATGAATTCTCCGCAGATATATCCTGCTGATATGACAGACCTTGTTCAGCCCGTTTACAGACTTACTGAGGGCGTTTCACAGCTCCAGCTCCGACAAACGGTGCGCAATGCGCTGTCGGTTTTTAATGAGCATATATATGAGCCGCTCCCCAAGTGGGTCATGAAGGATAACGGCTTATGTTCCTTGGAATATTCGCTGAAAAATATACATTTTCCGCAGGATATGCATACCTGTGAGATTGCCAAAAGACGGCTGGTATTTGAAGAGCTTCTTACCCTGCAGCTTGGTATGCTTATGCTTAAGAGTCAGGGGCGGGTAAGGTGCGGCTGTCAGATGAAGAAACTTGAAATAGACGAGTTTTACGACGCACTGCCTTTTACTTTGACGGATAGTCAGAGGAATGCTGTCGAGGACTGTATCAGGGATATGCAGCAAAGCTGTCCTATGAACCGCCTTATACAAGGTGACGTAGGCTCGGGCAAAACGGCAGTTGCCGCAGGAGCTGCTTATTTTGCTTTTAAAAACGGTTATCAGACAGCGTTAATGGCTCCCACAGAGATACTTGCATCGCAGCATTTTGAAACGCTGAAGGAATTTCTTGAACCAATGGGTGTAAAGGTTGTACTCTTGACAGGCTCAATGACTGCTAAAGTTAAAAAGCTTGCCAAGGAGGGCATAGAAAGCGGAGAGTATTCCGTAGTTGTCGGTACTCATGCTTTGGTGCAGAGATCAACTGTTTTCTGCAAGCTCGGGCTGGTAATTACCGATGAACAGCACCGTTTCGGCGTGGAACAGCGCGCTTTGCTGGCAGGAAAAGGGGATAATCCTCATAAGCTTGTAATGTCCGCAACGCCCATACCAAGAACTCTTGCGCTGATGATTTACGGCGATCTTGATATTTCTGTTCTCAAGGAATTGCCGAAGGGCAGACAGCCGGTTGAAACTTATGCGGTAACGGGTAAGCTTAGAGAACGTGCATATAATTATATCAAACAACATCTGGACGAAGGCAGACAGGGCTATATAGTTTGTCCGATGATAGAGGAAAGCGACAGCGATCTGCAGGACGTTAAAAGCTATGCGAAAAAGCTGTCCGAGGGTGCGTTTAAGGATTATAATGTGGGTCTGCTCCACGGTAAAATGCCCTCAACAAAAAAAGAGCGGATAATGGCTGATTTCAAGGAGCACAGAATTGATCTGCTGGTTTCCACAACAGTTGTGGAAGTTGGCGTTGACGTTCCCAATGCAACTATAATGGTCATTGAAAATTCCGACAGGTTCGGACTTTCACAGCTGCACCAGCTTAGAGGACGTGTGGGCAGAGGATGTTATAAATCAAGCTGTATCCTAATCACTGATAATGTTACCGATGAGGTTAGGGAACGTCTTAGAGTGCTTTCAAGGACTTCCGACGGATTTAAAATCGCCGAGGAGGATCTCAAACTGAGAGGTCCGGGAGATTTTTTCGGCAGCAGACAGCATGGTTTGCCTGACCTGAAAATCGCGGATATGTCTCATGATCTGGATGTTTTAAAAGCAGCACAGGAAACAGCGCGAAAAATACTTAAATCGGATCCCGAACTCCAAATCAGAGAAAATGCCTGTCTCAAGGAGCAGGTTGAAAAGCTGTTTGAAAGGAACTTATCCGATAACTAGCATATATTATATAGTATAGAATAAAAAATAATGTAAAGTTCTGAGACTTGATAAAACGGAGGATGTAAATGGATTTACTTGACACTTTGCTGTACACCTTGGCGAGAATAGGTCTGATGATCATGCTTGTTCTGCTGGGAGCCTTTGCAGGAGAAATACTTTTCCCGGGAATTGCTACTTTCCTGCCTTATTCTATGATAGAGTTCAAGAATTTTATAACCGACGACACAGTACAGTCTGTTATAGCGATGCTCATCGTAATTGTGTTCTTTTTGTGGGTTTTCTACGATGACGGCAAACGTCACTCCGCATATGAAAACTGGAATTCTGTGAACATTTTGATCGTTCTTATTTTAATGCTGATAATTTACTTCGTTCCCGCGATTTTCAGGGAATCTTTCCATTCCGAGGGAAAAGCCGATGTTTTTTATCTGATATGGTATTATCCGTGCTCGTGGCTCAGTAACAATCAGAGCCTGACTTATATGACAGGCGTGCTGTTTTCTGAACTTATAATGATTGCGCCAGCGTTTGCGGCGTATTTTTCAGCGTACAAAATTTATGTCAAAAAGCACCCCGTATTGCTCATTCCTAAGAATGAACGTCATATCATTGAAAATGACAGTTTGTCTCAAGGGACTGATGAAGAATAATAGTTGAATAAATATTAAGAATAAATGAACAAATTAGTTCTGTTATCACATTTGTTCATTTTTGATAAAAAAATCGTGATTATTTTGTGAATAACAATTGTAAAAAAATCTGATTTACCTCTTGCGAAATTGTAGAAAAAATGTTATAATAATAAAAATATGTTTTGTTGTCTGCTTCTCAGGCGTCAAACAGCAGGAGATAACAAGGCATTAAAATGGTGGAGGTGTATCTACAAATATGAAAACTTATACCTATGTTGCGAAGGATACCTCGGGAAAGACCATAAAAGGTACTTACGAGGCAGAGGATGCGCAAGAGGTACTGGACAAGATCCACGAACAAGGCTTGTTCTGCGTAAGCTATGCGGAGGCTTTGGGCACATCTAAAAAGAGTTCCCACAAGTTCAAGACTAAAGAGCTTGCATACTGCTGCCGACAGCTTGCTGCGATGATGACGTCCGGTCTTACCATTGTTAAGGCCCTCGACATCCTTTACAAAGAGGAGGAAAACAAGGGCGCCAAAGAGATTTGGCGAGGCGTCTATGAGGACGTTCAAAAGGGTCAGAGCTTTACAGAGGCTCTTGATGCAAGAAGAGGAAGTTTCCCCGATTTTATGATCTCCATGGTGGATGCCGGTGAAACCTCGGGTACTCTTGACACTACAATGCAGAGACTTCAGGATTTCTATGCTAACTCTAATAAACTGAACAATAAGGTTAAGAGCGCCATGACTTATCCTATTATTCTCGGAGTTTTGTGTATTGCAATGGTAATCGGTATGTTTACCTTTATCATGCCTATTTTTGCCGGTATGATGTCGGAGGATCAGATGCCTGCACTTTCAAAGGCACTGTTCTCATTCAGTGATTTTTTCAAATCAAAGTGGTACATAATTCTTATTGCGGTAGTTGTTATTGTAGTTGCTTGGATATATGCACTGAAGGTCGAATCTGTAAGGTTGAAGTATGACTATATAAAGATCAAAATGCCGGCTGTCGGTCCTCTTATGGTTAAGATTTATGAAGGCCGTTTCTCAAGAACGCTTTCATCTCTTTACTCCAGCGGTATACCAATGGTAGAATGTCTTGAGCGTTCGTCAAAAATTCTCGGGAACGCCTATGTTGACAAGATGTTTCTTCAGGTAGTGGACGAGGTTAAACAGGGATCGCCTGTTTCGACTGCTCTTTCCAAGACGGAAATTTTTGAAGGAATGTTCTGCTCTATCATCTATGTAGGTGAAGAGTCCGGCGCACTTGACGATATTCTTGAAAAGACGGCGGATTATTATGAGGAAGAGGCTGACGCAGCCGTAACAAGACTTGTAGGTCTTATGGAACCTCTCCTTATCGTATTCATGGGTCTTTGTATCGGTCTTTGCCTTGCGGGTATATTCCCACTGCTTTATGGTGGTATCGGCGAGATGGAGAACTCATAATAGTGAATTTTGGCAATCAAAAGTGCATTGCGCCAAAAAAGGAATGCACTGCAATAATAAAAGAAATTTAAGAGGTGAAGGAAAAAATGCTATCGTTTGATATTTCCGACAGACAAATTAATATCGTAAAAGGCGACAACTCCGCCAATAAAATTCGTATTGAAAGCTCGCTGGTCGTTCCTGTTCCCGAGGATATGATTTTAAACGGCGAGGTAGTAAATCTTTCAGGACTTGCAGACCTGCTGCTTACGACTCTTAAGGCTGAGCAGATGATGGATAAGGAAGCGATCGTTACTTTCTCGTCCAGCAACATTGTTTTCAAGGAGCTTATTGTTCCGAAAGCTAAGGGTAACGAGTTCCTTACAATGGTTCAGAATCACATGAGCCAGGAAATGGGTATCACAGATGAGTACTCAATTTCATATACAGTAGTAGGAGAGGCAGGAGAGGAAAATCCGGGAGCGGTTAAGGTTCTTGCAACAGCTTGCCCCAGCTCGGTTGTAGACGGCTTCAGAAAGCTGTTTGCAGTAATGAGTATAAACCTCAGATCTGTAAATATCGGCTGTAACTCAATCGCAAGAATAGTTCTTGCTGATAAGTCGAACATGGAAAAAATGCCTTTGTTGGTATGCCAGCTTGACAACAACTTCCTGGGACTTACACTTTTTGAAAATGGTCAGATGTCATTTGCGAGATATGTTCCCATTGCTCCTGACGAATATGATTCTGAGGATTATGTTCTTGAGGCTCTCAACGAGAATATTTTCAGAATGGAGCAGTTCAATAAGGCAAGAGGCGGTTCCGGCCTGGAGAATGTAATTCTCTACGGTATTATTGAGGACTACATAAAAATCGTAGACGCTCTTGACGGACTTGACATCAAAGCATCTGTACTTGGAGTTCCTTCTCAGATAACAGGTTTTGAGAACTTTGAATTTACAGTATTCGCAAATGCGATCGGAGCTCTTTATAAGAGAAACAAGCAGACTGAGAGAATCAATCTTCTTGAAGTTGACCAGTCAACCGGTAAGGGCGGAAGCTCAGGCGTTGGGTCAATGCTTATGACAGCCGGTATCCTTGCGGCGGCGTCGGCGGTCGTTATAGGTGCAGTATTCGGCTTCATGCATCTGAAAATCAGTTCCATTGAGGATGATACGGCTGTTGTAAATGCTGATATTGAAAAATGTCAAGTTGTAATTGCGGAAAACGAAGTAAGGCATAATCGTCTTGAATTAATTAATCAGTATAAGACCTATGTAGAAAGCTGTAAGGCTGATCTAGATACTCTTCCAATTCCGGATAAGAACCGATTTGAAACCATTGACAAGGTCATGACTGATAATAATGCGACATATACAGGAATTTCCTTTAGCACGACAAGTGGAAGTGTTACTCTTGCCAATATTGAAGTGGAAAGTCAACCTGCGGTAAAACAGTTGATAGATGCACTAAAACAGATTGATTTTGTTGCTGATGTTACATATACAGGTTATGAAGGAACTGGCGAAGACGATGGTAAGGTTTCCGTAAATGGTGTGACTCTTACAATGAAGGAAGCAGGTGAAGAATAATGAAGCTTAATTATCGTGATAGGATACTCCTTACAGCTTTAATTGTAATTGCAGTTTGGGTTATAGGCATTATGTTTTTTATCAAGCCGGCTATTGAGGATATTGGTGATGCACAGACGAAACTCGATGAAGCAAAGGTAACGTTAAGTGACCTTGAACAACAGATTGATGCAGATAAGGATCTTGATGCAAGAATTGAAGAGGCATATGAGCAAGCTAACAAGATTGCAATGAATTTTTATGATTATCAGGAAGCACAGGTTGCAACACAGAATGTAGACGATCTTTTGGATACAGATAATCTTACAAATCTTAATATGTCCATTTCATCATATTCGACAATTACTCTTACGCCATATAAATTTTCAGCAAAAACGGTGGGTACTGATGTTGATGTATTAGTGGATACTTATGAAATGGAAGATACTGAGGTGGCAGAGGAAGAAGAGGAGAATCTGCTTTTAACGCCTCAGACAATCGGAAACTATTCCATTTCTTTTGAATTTAAAGGTGAATTAGATGATGTTAAGAACTTCTGTGAAAAATTGAAGTCAAATGATAAGAAGACATTGGTTCTTGAGTCGATTGAGGTTAAATTTGATGATGATGATATGTCTACAGTAAGCGGTAATATGACTCTCAATATGATTGTTCTTAAGAAACTCTCAGATCCAAGTGTTTCATAATTGCTATTAATAGTGCATAATTTGGTAGGCTGAACTAAAAATACAACCTGCCAAATAGTGCTATTATATTAATTAAAAGTTTTATGATATTAAATGAGAATTATTGGAAGAAAGGGTGTTATTATGCGCAAAAGAAATTCTAACAAGCGCGGAGTTGTCTTATATACGGTTGTAATCGTATCTATGATTGCTATGCTGTTGATTTCAGCCATTATTGGTTTTGTTAAAGTAAATATTACTGAAACGCAGACAGCTTTTAAACAGCAGCAGGCATATATGACAGCATCTACTTGTCTGGAAAGCTTTATCAATGAAATTCAGAGTGTGACAAATACGGCATCTACTGAAGCTGATGCAATTGCTGCCAAGGAAGATATGATAAATATGCTCAACGAATTGGCATCAGCTAATGCAGGTAAGGGTACAGAGTCTACCTCTATTAAGATTAATGGTAATGAATTTTCAACTGCTAATATGGGAGATTGTACACTTAAAGTTGCAAAGGAATCTGCCGGTTCAAGTAATATTGTAATTACAGCAACTTGTGAGTATGCAGGTGTAACTCAAACGGTTGCAGCTCATATAACAACAGGTGTAGGAGAAGATCCTGTCGATTATACGAATGCAATTGAGATTACAGGAGCAGGAAGCGCCAGCTATGATAACCTTAATGTAATTGGTGATATGTCTACTATTAATAATAGCGCAACTGCTGTTTATACAATGACGAATAATTCAACTATTTATGGTAGTTATTTTCTGTATGGCACGTTGGAGACCACTACTCAATTTACAATAGATATGAGGCCCTCACTAGTTGATGCTAAAAATAATGGTAGTGTTACTGTGTCTAATTCACTGAATGTTAACTCGAATTATGCTACATTTACTTCAATTATGAGTAAAACTTCAAATAACAACTATTTAAATGTTGGAAACGCTTTAACAGTTACTGGCGGTGGTAAAGTCAGTGTCGGAGTTCCCAAAGATACAGGCGTTACAGATACTGATATTGCAGGTCATAATCCCGTTGATGTATATTGTGGCTCGTTACACATTGGTAGCGGTGCGAATAATCAGTATAAACAGTACGGTGATCTTTATGTGTGCAAGAGTGACGGTGCAAGTTCAGGAGATTTAATTCTTGATAGTGGTTGTGAAATTATTATCAATGGTAATGCTTATGTAGAGGGTAAACTGTCTGTAAATACTACTAAAATCACATGTTATAATGGTAAGATTTATTGTAATGACGTTGAGTTCTTAAATGGAAAAACACTTGCTGATTATCCTATGATTGAATTAAGTTCTACTCCTCAAACATATTCAACTTCAAGACCTACTATCCCGGAAAAATCTGATTTCTATAAATACGATGCAGAGTATCTTCTTTGCAAGCCAATTACGAATAATGGAAAGACTTTCACAAGTCTTTCAGAGATATATAACAATTTTTATGCAACTGATAGCAGTGCAATTACTGATACATTATGGACCATTTTTACTGAACAAAGTAATAATGGAACAAAAGGTAATATTCATGCTTCCGGTACTAGAAGTGACGGAACTGATGTTGATGCAATATTTTTTATGAATATTGATAGGAGCTGTACTATCGATGCATCTATGATTACAGAAGATTTGGGTGAAGATTATAAAACAGCTAAAAGAAAAATCTTAATCACAGTAAAAGATGAAGATATTGTTATCAGATTGAAAGATATGACAATTGATAAAACTATGCTTTTTGTTGTAAAAAATGACTCAACAGATGAGGATCCACATTATTGTTATTTTGTATCAGATTCTGGAATAGACGGAAAATCCGATTTGGTTGAAGGAACGTTTAAAAATACTCATAAGCCTGACGGTGGAGAAACGAAATTTAATAAAGTTAATGTAAGCTTTACGCAATCTGTTGGTATTCTTGATTTTGATACGTATATTGATATGTTTACTGTTGATGAAATTGAGAATAATGCGTCGTTTAATGGCTTTAATAACATGGATAGTTCTTTTATATTAAATCCAACTGCTTCAACATTTACAAATGATACAGGCAACACATATTCACATCCGAATCTTAGCCGTATTAACGTAATATTTACGGAAGGCTGCACATTTAGCGCTACAAATAACTGTTTGTTCCAGTGCGAATTTTATTGTCCGGATGCTAATGTTGAAATAGCAACACAAGGTCAATCCTTGCGTACAACAGATGCAAATGGAAATATCCAGTCGTTACCTATTTGCAACATCGGAATGGTTGTAGCCAGCAATTTTGGTAATGCAAATACAGCATTCTACGTATTTAATAAGCCTGATACAACAGGCGGTATCTGGTCAGTAATAAAGGATCTTGAATCAACTGAGGTTCAAGGCTTTAAGCTTCAGAGATATGACCACTATTAATTAAGGAGGGTTACTTATGACAAATGCAAAAAAGCACAATCGTAAGGGTATGACTCTCATAGAGGTTATTATTGCGATGACAATATTAGGTATTGCATCAACGATGATTGTTATGTCCTTGGTATATGCAGTAAAAGCCAATGCTTATAACTATAAGCGCGCAAAAGAGGTATCATATCAGTCAAATTACGCAGAAAATTATGACGACACCAAGGTTTATGCGTATGATGAAGCTGATGTGAATCCGTATAGCATTGGAGGAACTAATTCAGTCGATCTGACTGCAGAATTTGGTGATAAGACTTTGGAAACCAAAAATGTAGCTTCATTTAAATCCAAGCTGAATGGATTTGCAGAAACAATAAATTATGAACTCAAATTTTTTGATAGCAGTGCAAATAAACTTGGTACCACTCTTAATCCGGCTAACGGTGTTTATATGGTCACATTTTATAACAATTCAGGTACTGATTTGATTAATTTCACACTTAGTGTTGATCCCGATCCTGCAACAGGAGGACATTTCTTTAATACTGAAGGTGTTCCCCTTCCTGATGCTTCACATAATCCTGGAGATATGATTTCAGGCGCTAAATATAATGTTGGTGTTGTGTGCGGTTCAAGTGAAACTATAATGGAAATTTCAAATCCTGCGGGTGCATCATATGGATTTACTTTAAAAACCGATAATCTTTCCGATTATGTTGATGTTGATGATAATGGAAATGAAACGGGTTATATTTTGATTCACTATATGGGTGAAGGAAGATATTTGTCGCAGACACAATATGAAGCTGAACTTGCTGGAGGTGATTCTTAATTATGAAAAAATCTCGTAATAAATCAGGATTTACTTTGATAGAATTAATTGTTGTAATGGCGGTTTTTGGCATCATATTTGCGGCGATACTCAATTTACTGAATCCGCTTAACAGTGCTTATAATAATGCGGAAACAGTAAAGAATACAAATCAGGTAGGTACTCAGCTAATCGATTATGTTGATTCTCAAGTCAGATATGCAACTAATGTTTTAGTCCTTAAGGATTATAATGGTGTTCCTGCTGTAAGTGATTCTGGAAAGATAGGTTCTATCCTTGTAAATTATACAGACTGTCTTATTTTTGATAATAGCAATGTCAGAGGTTCCAGTACAAATAACTATGATGCTTCTGCAAACGCTTCAAGACGAAAAGGGTGCACAGGAACAATCATTCATATCTCCGGCTTAAATAGTGGCAATTATAGCCTTGCTAATAGCGAAATAGGTATGGGCGAAGATTTTTATGGCAGCGAGTCTTATGAGTTTGATATAGATCTTGTTACCCAGAATAAGAAGCAAAATCTTGACATTACAGTTACAGGATTCCAAGGTAAGTATGAGGATGGATCGTATAAATTTGAAAAAACCAGATATGAGAATTCTAGGGCATTTGATCTTGCAAACGTAAATATAGATTTTACAGATGATTATGATGCTAAGATTTATGATTTCAGCGATGCTTCTGTAGCTGATTATACTACTTTCGCTCGTGCAACAGCACCAGATGGACTTACTTCGGGTCAGTCGGAATATTACAAGAGTGAGGCTGATTCAAGCACAACTTACACATATATTTTCTATAATAAGAGAACAACTTCAGATACTATTCAAGGAAAGATTACTTTTAAGTATAAAACATCTCACGATGCTTCAACAGAGTATACTGTAGTAAGAAATGTAGATTATGGAAAATCTATAGAATTTTCACAAATACCAAGTGTATCAGATCCTCCATACGAGGTTAAGTTCCAGTGTGTTGAGGAGCCTAGCAGAATATATGCAACTGAAGAGGATTGGAAGAGCTTCATAGTAGACGGAGATTATACTTTTGAAATTCAATTTACTCTTGATAAACCCATGGTTACTCCGAACTTTACAGACATAAATGGAACTCTTGATACTACAAGCTATTGGCTTTCAGGAGCAAACTTTTATGTAGGTGCCGGAATTTCACATTCTTCACCCGGAGATCCAAAAGGTTTTGATGCTGAAAAAATGGTTCTTGATTATTGGTATACTTATGTAGGAGGTACTGAGGTTAAGCTAAGTGATTATGAATTTTCGGAATACGGTATTCAACCTACTTTCTATCCACATGTTACGTATAAGCATAAGGTAATCTTTAAGTTAGATGCATCAGATTCTGACGATGATGCTGTAGCCACATCGTATGTTTTGGGTGATAAACCAGTTGCTCCGTCTGATCCTACGCCACCTACTGATTATAAATTTGATGGTTGGTTTATGCTAAATGATGACGGAAGTGTTTCAAGTACGAAAGTTACCGATGACTATGAAATTACTGCAGATACAGTATTCGTTGCTGTTTTCTCGGAAAAAGGTACCGGACTAACTATTGTTGATGAGAATCCAATACCAACATCTACTGGATGGTGCTTAGAATATCAATTGGATATTCTAAATGAGACAGATGAAGATATTGATCACTGGGTTGTGAAAATTCAATTTCCTGAATGTGTAACTGGTGTCGGTTACTATGATTGGCGTTTTTCTAATTATGATGGTTGTTCAGTATTTGATTCTGCTACTCATACATTAACTATTACATCAAATGATAATAATAATGTAAAGATTTCTGCCGGTGGTAGTTTTGAACTAAAATTGAGTCAAGTTTTAGTTACTGGTATTGACTTGTATGGTTCAGTAGATGTTTATAACATAATAAATGTTGATGTTTCTTATTAATTATTCACAAGCGGCATTTTGCCGCTTGCTGAAAAAATCCCCATAAGTAATTATGAGGATTTTTTCAGCAAGTTATTTGCAAAAAATACCGCCGAATTCTCGGCGGCATTTAATGGATTGTTTATTAGAATAATGTCAACAGCAATGCACTTTCTTCAGCAATAGTTTCATTTAATCCGGTGAAATTCATGTACCATTCTCCGATTTGGTTTCCCCATATTGCTGAAACTGCTATTCCGATTGATAGGTATGGACCGAATGCGAATACAGAATCGCCGTTTATGTGCTTTAAGATCAATCCGCAGACTGAACCGACTATCAAGGCAATGAGTATTGCTACCAGTATGCCCTGCATTCCCAGAAATAATCCGGCAGCTGCCATAAGGTAGACGTCGCCCATTCCCATAGCTTTTTCATGGGTGGCTATTACTATTATAAGCAGCGGTACGCTTACAACGAACGCACCTATAAGCTGAGATTTAAGAGTAAGCTCAGTGGTTCTCTGACAGAAGAAATATTCCGGAATTGCAAGCAGCGCAATAAAAATTACAACATATGTGTTGATAAGCTGTGTGTCCCAGTCCATAAAGAATACTACTATTAACGCTGAGAACATCAGACTTACAAGTGCAGCATACAGAGGACTGACAGCAATATCAAAATGCAGGAAAACCAGCAGGTACAGTACTGCATTTAGCAGTTCTACTACCGTATAACGCGGGGAGATTTTGGCTCCGCAGTTTCTGCATTTTCCTTTGAGAAAACACCAGCTTATAATGGGAATCAGATCTCTGTGTTTGATTTCTTCGCCGCAGGTCATGCAGTGGGAATTTCTTTTAATCAGACTTTCGCCTGTGGGCAGTCTGTAAATACACACATTCAGAAAGCTGCCTATGCAAGCTCCGAAAAGAAATACGAATATGTACATAACTGTGTAGTATATCATCAACTGTGTATCCATTTTTATCCTCCTTTCAGTTGATTTAAGAACGTACTCATTTTGAGACTTTCCATATTAATATTTTAGCACATTTTTTTTAGGATTACAATACATTATTAATGTTTTTAGAATTTATACAAAAAATTATTTATTCCGCAGATAAATAATTTTTCAAATTTCTCTGCGGGGACAAGGAGTATTTATCAATGAGAAACGGACCAATAGGACAATATCTGTTAGAAAAAGGACTTATCAACGAACAGCAGCTTCAAGAGGTTCTGGAAAAGCAAAAATCAGAGAAAGGCAAGCTTTTTGGCGATGTGATCACTGAGATGAAGTATGTCAGCGATGTTGATTTTGCTAAGACTCTTGCCGAGCGACTTAATGTTCAGTACATAGACCTTGACTCGACTGAACTGCTTCCGGATGTTGTCAAGAAGATCCCGGAGGCAACAGCAAGAAAATATAATGTAATCGCTGTAAATAAGGTTGGCAAACGTATGATGGTCGCAACAAACGATCCTATCAATTTCTATGTTTTTGAGGATCTGCGTGTGATCACAGGCTGTAATATTACAGCTCTCTTGGCTACAAAGGCTTCCATTAACAGAGCTATAGGTAAAATGTACTCTCAGGGTCAGGTCGACTCGGTAGTTGACGAAGCTACGAAGGAGAAAGAGGAAGAGCTTAATCTTGACGAGATCGATCTTACCTCTGACAGAATTGAGAACGCTCCTATCGTTAAACTTGCGACGGCTATTGTTGAGAACTCTTACAGGCAAGAGGCTACAGATATTCATATTGAGCCTTTTAAAACCTACACCAAAATCAGAATTCGTGTAAACGGAGATTTGATAGAGCTTATGACTCTTACCAGTGCGCTTCACGTTTCGCTTGTAACGCGTTTTAAAATCCTTAGCGGAATGAATATCGCAGAAAAGCGTGTTCCTCAGGATGGTCGTATGTCGCAGGTAGTCGACGGAACGACTCTTGACCTCCGTGTATCTAATCTGCCGATGGTTTACGGTGAAAAGGTCGTAATCCGTATTCTTGCAACAGGCGATATGTCCCTTAGAAAAATAACAGACTTAGGTATGACGGATTATAACTATGAAAGATTTGCCGCTTGCTTGAAGGTGCCTCAGGGAGTTGTTCTTGTAACTGGTCCTACAGGTTCAGGTAAATCTACCACGCTTTATGCGGCGCTCGGTGAGATAGCTAAGCCGAATGTTAACGTAATTACTGTAGAGGACCCTGTGGAAAAGAAGGTTGACGGTATTAACCAGTGTCAGATCAACGACAAGGCCGGTATGACGTTTGCCGCTGCCCTCCGTTCCATTCTTCGTCAGGACCCTGATATTATAATGGTCGGAGAAATGCGTGACGCGGAGACCGCTGAAATTGCTATCCGTGCCGCTATTACAGGTCACTTGGTTCTTTCCACACTTCATACAAACGACGCTGCTTCAACAGTAACAAGACTTGTAGACATGGGCGTTGAGCCTTACATGGTTGCTACATCTCTTATTGGTATCGTAGCTCAGAGACTTACAAAGGTGCTTTGTCCCGAATGTAAGAAACTGAGACAGTCAAGACCTGATGAAAACGAGCTTATGGAAATTGGCAGTACGCCTATTCAGATCTATGAGCCTGTGGGCTGTCCTAAGTGTAAGAATACAGGGTACAGAGGACGTACCGCTATTCACGAGATCCTTCTTGCTACTCCTGAAATGCAGGCTCTTATTACAAGAGCGGCTAAGGCTGACGAGATCGCGGCTCTCGCAAGGGAGCAGGGCTGTCTGCTGCTGAGAGATAACGTTTCAAAGCTTGTACAGCAGGGTAAGACTTCTATGGACGAACTTATCCGTGTTACATACGCTGTATAAAATAGAAAATTATTTTGGAGGTAAAATAAAATGGCTATTGACATTAACAAAATTCTCGACGAGGCAAGAGCGCTGGGCTGCTCAGACCTGCACTTCACAGTTGGTATCCCTCCTATCGTAAGACAGGGCGGTAATCTGAGAAAGCTTTCTTCGTATCCTGATATGACGGAGATCGAAATTCTTAAGATCTGCGAGGATATGTGTACCGACAAGCAGAGACAGCAGATCAAGGATCATATCGATACGGACTTTACATACGTTTCGACCAGAGGTTTCCGTCACAGAGTTAACGTATACCGTCAGAGAGGAAATACGGCTATTGCTCTCCGTCTGCTGAGAAACGATATTCCAACTCTTACAGACCTTGATCTTCCACCCGTACTGGCTGAATTTGCGATGAGACCACGTGGACTTGTACTTGTAACGGGTCCTACCGGTTCAGGTAAATCGACTACTCTTGCAGCTATGATCGACCACGTTAATATTCATAAATCCGCTCATATCATCACAGTTGAAGACCCTATCGAGTATATGCATGCTCATAAGAGATGTATGGTCAACCAGAGAGAGATCGGTCCTGATGTGCCTAGCTTTTCAATGGCTCTCCGTGCCGCTCTCCGTGAGGACCCGGATATTATTCTCGTAGGAGAAATGCGTGACTTCGAGACTATCGAAGCTGCAGTAACCGCCGCTGAAACCGGACACCTTGTAATGTCTACGCTTCATACTACGGACGCAGCTTCCACTATCGACCGTATCATCGACGTATTCCCTGCACACCAGCAGCACCAGATCAGAACTCAGCTCGCTTCTGTTCTCGTAGGTATATGTACACAGACGCTTTGCCGTACATTTGACGGAACAAGCCGTGTAGCTTGCTGTGAGATACTCAACGCTACGGACTCTATCAAGGCAATGATCCGTGACGACAAGGTTCACCTTATCGGTTCGGCAATGCAGACAGGTAAGGCTATGGGAATGCAGACCATGGATCAGGAGCTTGCAAAGCTTGTTAAGTCAAGAACTATTGCTATGGAAGTTGCTCTTGAAAAGTGCATTAACGCCAACGATCTCAAGAGATATATTTCTCAGGGCTGATAAGTTTTTATGCAGGTATGCGTCAAGGCGCGTACCTGCTTTTTGCGTGAATAATGAAAAATGGTTAAGGGGAGTATACTGTCAATGGAACCTGTTTTTAAATTCAGATCGGATATATCTATGGAACGTTACAAGGATTGTTATTTTAAATTCTGGTCAGAAAAGGACATTGTAAATATAGTTTTGGGGATTGTGTTTTCTGTTGCTGCTATTATTTTTCTTATGGTGAAAGAGTATCTGTTTTTTATTGCAGGAGTAATATGCGCAGCGGCTTTGATTTATCAGACTGTTAACAAGAGAAAATTAACGTTTAATAATGCTAATAATAAAGCTATAAAAAAATTTGGTAAAATTGAGATTTCCTATGAAATGGAATTTTACAGTGACCATATCGTCATCAGGGATTTAGATGACAAAAAAGAAATGTACTATGCAGGATTTAACACACTTTTTATTCGTCCGGATTTTGCAATTATTGAAACTTACATTGGAGGAATATATATAATGCGTGAAAGTACTGATGATTTTGACAGCCTTATGCAATTTTTAAAAGAGAAATGCGTTAACGCAAGGATCCGCGAAAAGAAAAGGAGAACATAATGGAACCGATCTATACAGCAAAATGCTATATGACAGAAAAACAACATCGATATGCTGTAAGAAATACCAGAAACAGAGCAAGATATAAGGAATATCTGATAATTTTGATAATATGCCTGATATGCATAGTTCTTTGCTTTTGCGGATACAGAAATGCAGCTGTCGGACCGGTTTTGGGAGCTATGATGATATTCCAGTCAGAGCGGAAAGTTAAATCCATAGCTGATAAAAGAATAGGGTACTGTAATCTTTTCTATGGCAGAGCCGATACCTCAGATACGGTGAATTTTTATGATGACGGTGTTGAATGTATAAACCATTACAACAAGGATAAGGCATTTAAGTCCGAATACGGCGAATATGAGAAAATTTACGTCAAGGCTGATTATCTTTTTCTATGTAACAAAAAGGCTCGGGGTATTTATGTTACCTTTGAGGGCAATGATAAAGAGCGCATTATAAGTATCCTTAAAGAAAAATGTCCGCAGGCACAATGGTGTAAATAAAAATCAGGACTGTTCTTAGTTCGATAGGCATAAAGGAATTTAAGCCCCGAAGTAATTATTGATAATTGCTTCGGGGTTTATTGTTAATATTCTATTATTTACATAAATCAGAAGTTGTCTATCATAATAGCGTACATATCCATGATGGCAATAGAGTCAGGAATATCGTTATTCATTACCTTTTCTCAAATACCAAGATCTTCTGTGACATTTTGTGAATAATCGGTACCCCTGCAATCAGCTTCAATGCCG
>CAYNPW010000016.1:0-34600 GCA_964399215.1 uncultured Ruminococcus sp.
ACATTTGCTAAGGACTTCCTTCTTGATATGTCAAGTGCAGGTTCTCAGGTACACTTCAAGGCTATGAGAAAGCTTCATGCTGAGCACCCTTCTGAGAAGGTTGGCGCAGAGATCAGAAAGCTCTACAGCTGGAACAACGAAGAGGATAAGTTTATCAACAACTAATTCCGTACATAAAAAGCGGTTTGCCGATCGGCAGACCGCTTTTTATGTTTATGAAAATTCATATCCATACCGTGTAACCCAAAGGCTCGGTAAGTTTAGCTCAGCACATTCGCCACCGAGGAGATAGGCGACACGCCCGGCTCGCCGCGTTTAGTAAATGCAACTCCCGGAGTCGCGAAAAACAGGCTTATGATAAATAATGTGCAGCGTTTTTCCGAATTTACTCATCGGAAACAACTACGTCGGTAATTATCTGTATCTTCGGCATATCCTTGCTGTCGCGCAGCATTGCGTTAAAATCTTTGTTATTTTCATTTGCCATAGAAACACCTCCTGAAATAAGTATAGCATATCGCATAAGGGATTGCAATGAGACTGTTTTTTTATAATTCAGAATTTAGTGTATTAGTATATCCAATTCCAATAATATATCATAGAATCCACTTGTGAAACAGACATAAGCCAAAATGGTAATGTGTTAAATAACGCAAGTAAAATATATTTTTTACTGATCAAGTTTTTTTTACGAAGATTATGATAGAGTAAAATAGTGGCTATGGTAGAAACGATCGTTATTCCAAAAACTTGGGCAGGAACAAGATAGTTTCTTTCAAAAATATTATATTTTCCTGTAATAACTATAGCGCCATCTATTGTCTGAACAAAGTATATTGTTAGCCAAAGAACCCAATAGCCTAAAAAAAGTACAACGATTATATCGATAATGGTAAATAGTATTTTTCTTTTTTTGGCAGTCATAGATTTTTACCTCCTTTAAATTCCGATTTAGTTCAGTAAATCATTATTTCTGATCTTCCGAAGTTTTCTTTCTGTGTTTTATCCTTTGGAAAATAAAAGCCAAAAGCCATATCACGCAGAATGCCGCCATTCCCGGTGCGGCAATGTAGAACCATGCTAAATAGCACCACGGATCTTTCAGCGCGACCACATAAATAAATGTCCCGAAAAATATGACGGTCATAACTGCGGAAAATATCACCATATATTTGTATCTCTTTAAAATATCATTTTTGAAATCAATAACTGAACGCCTCGATATAAACAGAAGAACAAGTAGTATCAGTGCTTCTGTTCCCGCTGTGTACAGCATTTTATTGGGGTCGCCGTAATAAAAGCTCATACCGTCCTTGTAAACGTGGATCTTGACTTTCTTTCCCACGCTGTACTCGGCAGGTGGGGTATCGTTGTCGGTAAATTCAAAATCAGGCATATAGTCATAGGAATATTCTTCTCCGTTTTCCGTATAGCTCAACTCATAGTGAAAGCGGTGTGTAGCGTACTGTATTTCGTCGCGGACAGATACTATTTCGGCATAAACAGGCTTTATGGTCGCTCTGAATTGACAGTGACATATTACCGTTATGACTAATATCAGTAAATTGATATATGCAAAAAATAATACCATATTGTGCTTTTCCATTTGCCGTACCCCCCTTATTTCAATTTGTTTAAAACATTATACCATATAAAAGCAGAAGTGTCAATGCATAATAAAACACGCTCCCGGAAAAGCGGGAGCGTGTGTACGTTATCTTATTTAAGAGAATTAAGCAGACCGTTTGAGTTGATAATATTTATCAGAAACTCAGGGAAAGACTGTCCCTGATAAGTCTCACCTTTGGTTTTGTTAGTGATGACTCCTGTGTCGAAGTCTATCTCGACTTCGTCGCCCTTTTCGATCTTTTCAGCCGCCTCGTCGCATTCAATTATCGGCAGACCGATATTGATTGCATTCCTGTAAAAAATTCTTGCAAAGGATTTTGCGATGACGCAGGAGATACCGCTTGCCTTTATAGACGCAGGAGCGTGCTCTCTTGACGAGCCGCATCCGAAATTAGCTTTTGCAACTATAATATCTCCCGCCTGTACATTCTTGGCGAAGTCAATATCAATATCTTCCATACAATGCTTTGCAAGCTCCTCCATATTGGCGGTATTGAGGTATCTTGCAGGAATAATAACGTCAGTGTCTACGTTATCTCCGTATTTATGAACTTTTCCGCAAGCCTTCATAGTGAAAACTCCTTTCAGTAATTAAGCGTTTTTATAATCGGGAGAAACGAAAACATTCTCGCCCGAGGTCTGTCTCCTAAGCTCGCTGTATATCTGCTCCAGATATTCTTTATCAATGCTGTCCTTGTTTCTGGTAATGAAGTAGCATATCTTGACCTTATGAAACATACCCTCTTTAACAAGACCGTAAACGGACTTGCCGTTGATCTGTGCCGTATAGGATTTGTTAATTCCCTTTTTATCGAAGATCGACTGGGTCATTTCCACAGTAAAGAAATTATTTTTGTGCAGATCGTCAATGATCTCGTCAACCTTTTCTTCCTTCTGATCGTCGTTTAGGGAATTACCGTACTTCTTGGTGACAATACTTAAAATTACGTCATAAAATATATCCTTGAGATAATTCTTCATAAAAAACCTCACTATATTTAACTCGGTTGTTTGGTTTTAAGTAATTATCCCCTTATTTTATTTTTTGTAATATTTACATTATTTCTGCAGGCTGTGCGATCTTACCTGCCACAGCGGACGATGCCGCGACATATGGAGAAGCAAGATAAACCTCAGATTCAACGTGCCCCATTCTGCCTACAAAATTTCTGTTAGTGGTTGCAACAGCTCTTTCGCCTGCCGCAAGAATACCCATGTGTCCGCCGAGACAAGGTCCGCATGTAGGTGTGGAAACAGAACATCCTGCGTTAATAAATATTTCAAGAAGCCCCTCTTTCATAGCTGTCAGATATATATTCTGAGTAGCGGGGATAACTATACATCTTACATGGTCGGCGATTCTCTTTCCCTTAAGAATCTCAGCGGCGCATCTCAGATCCTCAATTCTGCCGTTTGTACATGAGCCGATAACTACCTGATCGATCTTTATTTCAGGAATTTCGTCAAAGGTCTTAGCATTTTCAGGCAAATGCGGGAATGAAACGGTAGGCTTTATTTCGCTGAGATCAATGGTGTATTCCTCGTCATAATCAGCGTCTGCGTCAGCCTCGTAAACCTTAAATTCTCTGTCTGTTCTGTCTTTTAGGTATTCGGTCGTAACGCTGTCAACAGCAAAAATTCCGTTCTTTGCACCGGCCTCAATAGCCATATTAGCCATACAAAGCCTGTCCTCCATGGTGAGGTTTATAAGTCCCTCGCCGGAAAATTCCATGGATTTATAAAGCGCGCCGTCAACGCCTATCATACCGATAATGTGGAGAATAACATCCTTTGCAGCGCTGTATTTAGGAAGCTTGCCCACAATGTTGAATTTAATAGCCGAAGGTACTCTGAACCATGTTTTTCCCTTAGCCATGCCAGCACACATATCAGTCGAACCGATGCCTGTTGAAAATGCGCCCAAAGCGCCGTATGTACAGGTGTGAGAGTCCGCTCCGATAACGCAGTCTCCCGGAACTACAAGTCCTTTTTCTGGGAGCAGAGCATGTTCGATACCCATATCGCCGACATCATAGTAGTGCTTTATATCATATTTTGCAGCAAAATCTCTGCACTGTTTACACTGAGTAGCCGCCTTGATGTCCTTGTTAGGTGTGAAATGGTCCATAACCATTGTAACCTTTTGATTGTCAAAAATTTCAGTAAATCCCGCTTTATTAAACTCATTTATAGCCACAGGTGAGGTAACATCGTTACCAAGAACAAGGTCGAGGTCAGCCATAATGAGCTGTCCTGCCTTGACCTCTGCAAGACCTGCATGAGCCGCAAGGATCTTCTGCGTCATAGTCATACCCATAATCCAATCTTCTCCTTACTGCCGACGGAATTACAAAGTCCGTCATATATTTTCAGATATTAATATTATAACCCATTTGCTGCAATTTTTAAAGGTATAAATATTATTTATGTATGAATAATATTTATATGAAACGTTTGAAAAACGCCAAATTCAGCAAATCTAAACATTGAATTGCCGAAATATACGTAAACGTTTAGATGTTCAGATTTTTAAAACAAAGCAATAATAGGAATTTTCCCCTTAAATATCCTTGCATTAATTTGCTGTGACAGCGAAAAATAATTATGGGACAACGCCAAGTATCCGGCATTGTTTTGGAAATTTCCAGCAAAGGGAGGTCAATCTAATGAATATGAAACCGATTGTCACAGGCATATCAACGGGTATCACAGCAGGAGCTATCGCTTATGCTGTATCCACCGCGACAAACAAGGAAAAGCGTATGCTTAAATGCAGAGCGGGAAAAGCGCTTCACGCAATGGGCGACGTTATGGACGGTATCTCAATGATAATGAAGTAGCCGAAAAAGCAGAACGTCCACAGTGGAGCGTTCTGCCTACATAAATTATTTTTTGTGATATTAGCTTTCACTTATTTTGCGAAGGATAGAAAGCGCGTCGATGACATCAACTGTGCCGTTACCGTCATAGTCAGCTCTCGATAACTGATCCGAGGTAAGCTTTACCGTGCCTGCATTGTGTCGCAGTATCATAAGAGCATCCACCACTGTCAGAGATTTGTCACCGTTAACGTCTCCGACTTGAAGAGTTGATGAAGATTTATTTCTGGTGATCTCAATGGTATAGGTTCGCTTTTCGCCGCTTGCCGCTGTGCAGACTACATTAAAGGTGTTTTTACCCTCTTGGAGTTTTACGCTTCCGATGCCGCTGACAGCAGCGTAAGCTCCCAGTGCGTTTGCATTTATCACAACGGATGAAGTTTCAGCGGAAACCTCGGCAGTATAAGTATAGGTGAACTTATCAAATGCAGGTGACAGCTTTGCTCCCGAAACGCTCAGGCTTTTCAGATAATTATTGTTGTCTCCTTCAGAAGAAGGCTTCGGGCAGGGCGCTTCGGGCATATTGGTGTAAACAGGAATTTTGAATTCCATAGCGGTGGCAAGAATCTCGTCACTATATGCATTAAACAGACTGACCGCCTCGTTTGCCTGACCGAAAACGCAAGTCATATATTGATGAGCATAGTAACCGTTGCCGCCGTCAACCATATCGAATTTCTGTAGGTACAGCGTATCCTGTCCTTTGGTTATATAGCCTGTGCCGAGGAAGATCGAACCGCCGACAATAGATTTGTACTGATTTGTCCAAGGAAGCAGATATGCGGAATTTGTTGTAGCCGCATACTTACAGCCCATTTCAGCTGCTGTCATGGTTGAGGTAGCGTATGCCTGAATGTCAAAGAAATTGAAATAATTTTCCCAGCCCTTGACCGTACCCAAAGACTGAGGCGCTCCGTAAACTCCTTGCTCATTTCGGCATCTGGAGGCAAGATGATAAGGGGAAACACCGGATTTCTGCGCCGCCTCCATAAAGGTCTGCGCATATGACTTTACTTCGCCGGTATCGGGACAAGTGTAATTTCCGCTCATAAACGTATCGGAAAGAATAGTCTTTACACCGTCGATAGTCTGATATGCAGGATTGTATGAAAGGCTTTCAAACATAAATATGTATTTTTCAGTTAGAAAGTTTCTCGGATCAAGATAATATTTGATTATTGATTCAGATGCCGCTACCCATGTTCCGTCAAGTCCGTACCAGTAGCCGCCGTTAAAATCGTAAGCTCCCTTTTCCATGGACTTCCATGACGCCAAAGCGGAGGAATGTACAAGGTTTCTGCCTATAACAAGCTCCTCTTGGAGAGCTGTGTTCCAATCTATGCCCAAATGCTGAGCGGTAAATACCCAGCTTGGGTGCTCGGCATGGAGCTGTCTCAGATAGGGCTTGTAGCTTTCCGGAAATTCCTGAGAAGTAAGGTAGCTTTCAAAATCGGTATCGGATGTGTAGCTTGTATTATTTTTAGATACCGTTATGTAATTGGAAGCCGCATATCCCGAACCGCCAGAGTAGCTTATCTGATACCAAACGCCGCCGTTTTTGTCCTTGCTCTCGCCTGTGATAGTTACCTGATCGCCATAGGTAAGGTATCCTACCTTTGTATATTCCGTACCCGCTCCGGTACGGACATTCAGATAGTCGGTATTGCAAGTTCCGTATTTTGTATCATAGGCTGAAGCTGTCATCACTGTACACATCGCCGCTATCAGAATCAGCAAAGCGGTAAGCAGCGATGTAGTTTTCTTGAAAGTCATTTATGTCACCTCTTGATAATAGTCGTTCATGCGGTAAATATCTGTACATTTTTCCGCACTTTGTACATATTATAGTACAATTCGACGGCGTTTGTCAACAGGAATTTTGTTAATAAAAAATTTACAAATATCTTTTTGAGCCTCTGGTTACAAAAGTTACAAAAGAATTACAGCACATTTAGTGCGTTTCAGGACTTTCAATACGCATATCTAGTGAGGGAAAATCCTACCATAGAAAAATTCACAAATTTTTGGGCGTAAATTCGACGTTTTGACTATTGACGTTTTAATGATAGATATGATATAATTCATATCACCTAAAAGTAACAAATTTCGTAACCGTCGCGAACAAATGGTTACAGCAGGAAAGATATTCCTATCAGATAAATGATTTAATTATATTCGAGACTGACATCAATGAGGAGGATACATAATTATGAGATTTCGTGTGAACAGAATAGCGTTGTCTTTGGCTACGGCTTTTCTGATGATTTCGTCCATTGTCACAATGGCTACTTCTGCAGCGGGGACAAATCAGCTTACGCTTTCCGCTGACAAAACCGATGTGCAGACAGGCGATACATTTAATGTGACCATAGGCTATAAGCCTGACAGCAGAGGTATTGCCGGATTTACTATCAGTCTGCATTATGATTCTTCTAAACTGTCGGTGTATATTCCTACTGAGGAAGAATTAGAAAGTACTTACGATGTATCCGGCAAGTTTTCCGTAATAACCAACTATTCGGCAACCGGGGATACTATAAAGATTGTCGGCGCTAATCTCAAAGGCTCAAACGTAAATCAGAATACGGATCTTGCCTTGGCAACATTTACAGTCAAGGACGGCGCAGCAGGCGATCTTAACTACTGGTTTGAGGTTGAAACTATGGTAAGAGCGACAGATGACGGTTATGAAACTGCTTCATATTCAGCCCCAACTCAGAACTCGCCGTATACTGTAAACGGTCCTGTTAAAGCGTCAGTGACCACATCTAAGGAAACGACAACTACTACCACAGTTAAAACAACAGACGCAGCGGATAATACAGATACTTTTTCCGTAACTGTAAAAGAAACTTCAGCAGTAACTACTGAAGCAAATACAGACGAAACTGAAGTTTCTAAGGAAACTGCTGCAGCTACTGAGCAGACGACTGTTGCCGAGACAACAACGCAGTCTGTCACAGAAGCCGAAAGCTCCGAGCCGCTGTTTACATACGAGCAGGGCGCAAACGATTTCCAGAGCGAGGAGGCTTTGCAGTACGGCTTCAGACTTTCCGACTATATAACGGACTATTCCAAAATTTATAATATAAAAATAAATTTCAACACCACAGGCAACATCAACGGCGCGATCGGAATGCTTGTGGACGGAGTATGGGATTCGCAGTCAAACAAAAGCTACGGTGTAACACAGGATAGCTGGGTTTATGAAAATCTTGATCCAAACAGCACCAGCGATCTGGTTTATATGCAGGTTTATTATATGAAAGCATTCTCAGAGCTCGAGGTAACCTCAATAGAAGTTATAGCAGTAGGCGAGGAGGACTCAGTTATAGGAGCGGTCACAAAATCTCCTGTAGTTCAGGTTCCCTCTGAGGTAACAACAGCCGAAACAACGTCTGTTCCTGCTGAAGCAACGACAGAGGCGGAGGATGTTGGTACTGACGCAACAAGCTCCGAAGAGTCCGCTCAGACAGAGCCGGCAAGCGAAGTGACTGATAAAGTACAGGCAGCTGAAACCGAGCAGTCCTCCGAAATTGAAGAAAATTCCGAGACAACTGAGGCTTTGCCGGAAACTGAGTCCGATACAGTAACGACAGCTTCTGTTAACAGCAGTGCAGAGGTTACCACAAACGCATCTGAAAAAGAGGACATTATCAATGCTGTGGACAGCGCGGCAAGTACAGCAAAGAAAACCGTAGACAGTAATGAGAATCCCAACACGGGTTCGGCTGTAAAGACAGTTATGAATTTGCTTAATATTGCTTCGATAGCAGTTATTGCATTCTCGCTTTTCGCTGTTATTTACAATAAAATTGCAGATAAAAAAGAAGATGAAGGCGAGTACTGATAATTATTGTTTTGACAATTAAATCTCCCTATAAAATAATGAGCGGATAACCTTTTAACGGCTGTCCGCTCATTATTTCTTTGTATAACTACATAAACTGGTGATATAATAAAACAGACGAATAGGACTGATAATCTCCGTCATTGTCATAATTAACGGTTAGCACAACAGGCTGTGCGTCGCCGCTGTCATTCTCATACCAGTAGCGGTAAACGTAAGCCGAGCCGTCCTTGCTGTAGGTCACGCTGTAATAGTCCATATCGAGTTCTTTTTCAACTGCGCTGCGTGAAGAACCGGCGTCAAATTTATCGAGGTTTACCATGTGATCCTTTTGGGAGCCTCTGATATCGTTTTTGATACTTTCAAAATCAGCATATTTTATGGTGACAATCCGTTCCTCATCGTCAAGCTTTACAAGCACTGCCCATTCCGGATATGTCACGCCGTCTACCTTAACGCTTCCGTCGGATTCCGCCGCTCTGTCATAATCTATAACATTGGATAAACCTCTGTAGGCGGATTCCTCCTTGAACTTAGCGTCGATCTTTTTTTGAGCGACGTCAAAATCCGCGCCGATAAAGTCAGCCGCTTTTTGTGCAATTTTCTCGCCTTTATTTGAGGAAATCGAAACAATTATAACTATTGCAAGTATTATCACAAGAATAACCGCAGCAATAATCAGTATCAGTTTCAGATGCTTTTTTATGTCAGGGAGCTTGCGCTTTTTTTTGACCTTTTCTTCTTTTTCTTCAATAAGCGGGGCTGATGACCTGTTAAAAATCTTATCTGCAAGCGCTGTGTCAATAAAAAGCTCAGTACCGCAGTTCGGGCATATAGCGTCATGGTCTCCCACAGATCTGCCGCATTTTGGACAGTTCATAAAAACACTTCCTCGTTGTTAAAATAATTGTTGAAATGATTATAGCACAAAAAGAAACAATTTGTCAATATAAAAGGATATTGCTATGAAACGATTTTTCAGATTTTATTTTCTCAGAGTAATATTGACCGCTATGCTGTTAGGTTTGCAGCTTGCGGGATTGGTGTGGTGCGCCTGCTGCGCGTATCATTTTTACAGAGTGTTCAGAATCATACTGTGGGCATTATCTGCGGCAACAGCGGTGAAAATAGCATCATGTCAAAGCTGTACGCCCAATAAAACAGGCTGGATAATCGGCATACTGGCTCTGCCTGCGGTATTTCTGCCGATGTATTATCTATACGGCAGCGGACGCGTCATCAGAAGAATTCGAGAGTACTTTGAAAAAATAAGAACTCCCGAAAATTTGTCAGATAAATTTCCCGAGGATATTCCGCAGTCAGTGAAAAATCAGTTCTTTTCAGCGGCTAAATCAGGCGGCTTCGGACTTTATAACGGCGAAAGCTGTAAATATCTTCCCGACGGAGAGGCTTTTTTCGAGCAGATAAAAGATATTATCTCCAAAGCGGAGCATTATATTTTTATGGAATTTTTTATACTTGACAAAGGCTTTATGTGGGGTGAGATTCTTGACATGCTTAAACGTAAAATCAGCGAAGGCGTAAAAATATACCTTCTTATCGACGATCTGGGAACGATATGTCTGCTCCCCTCGGACTATCCTACGATTCTGAAAAATATGGGTATAAATTGTCTGCGTCACAACGCTTTTTCACCTAAAATAACAGCAGGAGTAAACTACCGTGACCACAGAAAAATAGTAGTCGCCGACGGCAGATATGCTATGACAGGAGGCGCAAATATTGCCGATGAGTATATCAACCGCATTTCTCCTTATGGATATTGGAAAGATACGGGAGTTTACACAGAGGGCAGAGCGGCTCAGGGGTTCGCGGAAATGTTCCGACAGATGTGGGAGCTTAACGGCGGTATTATTTCCGATGAATTTTTCCAAAGCGCAGATCGCTTTGAAAAGCTGTCAAAAGACAGTTTATGTATGCCGCTGGGGGACATTCCCTCCTGCGGTATGGGAACGAGCGAGACGGCGTTTGTAAATATGATTAGCTCAGCCGAAAAAACGGTGTATATAACGACTCCCTATCTTGTGCCTGATAAGGAACTGACCGGCGCTTTGTTGAGAGCAGCAGAGCGAGGCTTGGATGTGCGTATCATTACTCCGCTGGTGCCTGATAAGCAGTATGTCCACATAATGACAAGACGGAGTTATAAGCCGCTGCTTGAAAAGGGCGTTAAGATATACGAATATCAACCGGGATTTATACACGCAAAAAGTATCCTATGCGACGGTAAGCTTGCTTATGTGGGTTCTGCAAATCTTGACTACCGCAGTCTTTATCTGCATTTTGAATGCGGACTTCTGATGTACAATACTCCTGCCTGTAAACAACTGGGGGAGGACTTGCAGGAGCTTTTCAAAGCGTCAAAAGTAGTTAGCGATCATGATAAAACAGTAAAAGCTGCGCAAAGAAGTCTGTTAGGAAAACTATTGTCATTAATAATGCCATTACTGTGATAGTACAAAAAATAAGGGCTGCTCCTAAATTGAAGCAGTCCTTAGCAGTTATTTCTTGTAGATTTCTTCTCTTAAAATCTCTCGGCAGCGGTCAAAATCAACGTCCAGTGTCGATTGCCCGTTGTGGGTTCCGTAGGTGTATGAATCGTCATCAGGTAATCTTAATTGCTTGATCTCATAGTTCATCGAGAATAAAGCCTTATACGCCATTAACATCATATACGATTTAGACATATTTGTGGACAGGTTCGACAAGGAGGACTTTGTAAAACTGTCAAATGTTGAAAGTCCCGAGGTCTTTACCTTTTCAATTATCTTGCTGATGACAAGTCTCTGTCTTTCGGTACGTTCAAAATCAGCATTTCCGACATATCTCAGACGCGCGTAGGCAAGAGCCTGATTTCCGTTCATATTTATCTTTCCGCCCGAAGTAAGATAGTCAGTTCCCTGAGGATTTCCTAGAATTTTGTTCTGCTCTCCCATAGGATCACGCATACCGGCAGCCTCTTCGTCGGAAATTTCGATCTCTATACCGCCTACGGCGTCTACAATGTCCACAAATGAGAAGAAATCAATATAAACGTAATCGTCGACGGAAATGTCAAAATTGTATTCGATAGTATCCATAAGCAGTTCAGGACCGCCGTAAACATAAGCCGCATTCATCTTGTCCCAGAAATCCACAGGCTTTCCGTCGAGATCCGAACCGTATATTTCTACATACATATCCCGCATAAACGAGGTCATTGTAATTTCCTTGGTGTTTTTGTTTATTGACAGCAATATCATACTGTCAGTTCTGCCGTATTCGTTTTCGTCACGTGTGTCGGAACCGATAATCAAAATATTCGTTACCGCCTTGTCGTCAAGCGACGCGCCCGTATAGCTGCGCTGACCTCTCTCACGAACGTTCACCATACTTACGTATCTGTAAAGAAGAACGTTTATAGCTATAAAAACTATAACTATAAGAAGAATGAGTATTTTGAAAAATGTCCTAACAGGATGACGTTTTTTTTCTGTTACTACCTCATTTTTATCCACTTTTTTACCTTTCTTTTTTGAACCGGTCTTAGTTGATTTTTCAGGGGACTTTGATTTTTTAGACTTGCTTTTGTCAGTGGATTTTCTGGGATTGTTTGATCCGAACTGTAGATTTTGCGCTCTGCGGCTGCTTGAAGTACGCTTATTTCGGCTCGTATCGGAGCGTCGCTGCGTCTGCTGAGACTGTTCCCGATACGCCTCGTTTATATCATGAAACTGCAAGTCCTCGTTTTCCGATACGTCGCCGCCCATAAGACGGCTGTATTCTTCAAGCTGACGCTGGTACTCGTCCGCATAAGGATCAGTACGGAGGATTTCCTCCGTCTGAGGATAGTGGAGAACGCCGTTTTCGTCATAATAAGGCTGACCGGGGTACTCCTGATTTGGATTTTTCTTTATATTTCGTTTGTTATCTGCATTATTCATATCGTTTATATACACTTCCTCTCTTTATGAATAATTTCACATTTATTTTACACGATAATAATTATATATCAAATTGTGATGATTGTCAAATGTGAATAGAAGATTTCATCTATATTTCACAAAGCTTTTGAACGAATATCAAATATTGTAACGGTTTTGTCGGTATTTGTACATTAAAACAATATCGGACAAATTTTTGCCTATTTATATTTGACAAACATAAATATAAATGCTATAATGTTCTAAATACCAATTTAATGGAAAGGTGCGCTGACGTATGATGAAAGAGTATGTTAAAAATAATATAAGACTTCCTGCGTACAGTGTACTTATGTCCGTTTATGCAGGAGAAAAGCCCGAGTTTCTCAAAGATAGCATTGAAAGTATGCTCGATCAGACATATCCTACGGACGATTTTGTCCTTGTATGCGACGGCGCGCTAACTCCCGAACTTGACAAAACTGTTTCATACTATGAGAAAAATTACGACTGCTTTCACCCGCTGAGAATGGAAAAAAATATGGGTACAGGTCAGTGCGCCAATGCGGGGATCGCCGCCTGCAAGCACGAGTATATAGTCAAAATGGATTCTGATGACAAGTCTTTGCCGCAGCGATGCGAAACATCCCTTTACACTATGGCTAAGCACCCCGAGATAGATATGCTGGGGGCATATATAGAAGAATTTGACAGCGACAGCGGAGAATTTATTTCCGTGAAGAAGACTCCGCTTAGTCACAAGGAAATAAAAAAGTATTCCAAACGAAGAAATCCTTTTAACAATCAGACCTTGGTATATAAAAAGTCCAAGGCGCAGAGCTGCGGGGGTTATCCTCAGAGAACCCGATGCGAGGACTATGAATTTGTTGTAAGAATGCTTGCCGAAGGAGCAAGAGGTCGTAATATCGGCAGAGTGCTGGTAAAGTACAGAGTAACGAAAGGAAACTATGCAAGGCGCAGAAACTGGGCGAACACAAAGGCTTTTATAGAGGTTCGCTGGAGGATATTTCGTTCTGGATATTCACATTTTTCGGATTTTATCATTCCATGTGCTATGCAGCTTATTATATTTGTGCTTCCCTCGTCTCTTACCGGTAAAATTTACAAGAGGTTTTTAAGAAACTAATGAGTACAGGCATTATTATCAAACAGTATTTAAAAACTGTTTTGCAGAAAACTCTGCTGCCGATATGCTATGGACTGTCGAAGAAAAAGAATATCGACAGCAAGCTTGTCATTTTGGCGGATTCCAACTGCGCAGACACACCCGAAAGTATGCTTTGTATGAAAGATGAGCTTTTAAAACGCGGCTATAATGTCAGGGAAATGTACCTTGATTTCTCCGAAAGCGGAATAGGCTCTGTAATGAAGTTTATGCTAGCTTTTATGAGGGCTTACGCAAATGCAAGAGCTGTGTTTATATGCAATTATTTTGTTCCCGTTACTGCTTGCAAAAAGCGTAAGGAAACTAAGGTCATACAGCTATGGCACGGCTGCGGCTGTATGAAAAAATTCGGATATGACAGTTCCGACGATATTTCTCCTCACTATAAGGGTAATGCGGCGGGAAATTTCGATATAGTCACAGTCAGCGGACAAGCCTGCGTAAAGCCCTTTCAGTCCGCTTTCAGACTGCCCGAGGGCAAAGTGCTTCCGCTGGGAGTAAGCCGCACGGATATGTTCTTCAAAAAAGATTTTGCTGAGGACTGCAAGCGGGAATTTTACGGGAAATATCCGCAGTATAAGGGCAGAAAGATACTGCTGTACGCACCCACATTCAGAGGAAACGCCTCAGAGGCTCACTGCGTGGGAGAGGAATATATCCTAAAACTCAGGCAGCAGTTGGGAGACGGCTGGGCTGTGGTAATAAAAATGCATCCACGGCTGAAAAGCGGTCTGACCAACTGCGATATTGATACAAACAGGCTTTTTCCAGTGGCAGATCTGGTTGTTACGGACTATTCGTCCCTGATCTTTGAATACTCGCTGTTTAAAAAGCCGGCGGTGTTTTTTGTTCCCGATCTGGAAGAATACAGCGGTAAGCGCAGTTTTTATCTGGACTATGAAAAGGAAATGTACGGCGAGACAGTCACCGACGGTGAAAAGCTGTATAATGCAGTTCTAAAGGCGGAGGAAAGCTTTGACTATGGCAGAGCGGAAAGCTTTGCGGCAAAATATATGGCCTCCTGCGACGGAAATTCCAGCTCAAGGATCGCGGATTTACTTGACAATTAAAATGATTGATATCGGGTAAAATATATTCCGATTAGTACAGAATGAAAAATAATTCGGAGATGAGAAAAATAGAAAATATAAATAAAATCGGCAGCAGATCCGGGTTTACGGAAATACTTTCCGAGCATAAGGGCAAGGGAAAGCAGATAGCTTTGCTGTCGGTAAACGAGCTTAAAAAGAAATATAAGGGCGCGGCTTTAGGTCCGCTGTGGGCTGTTATAAAGCCTACGTTTACGCTGTTTATACTGTGGTTCGCCTTTGCGGTAGGTCTCAGAGGCTCGGGGAATGTGTTGTTTATGGGTGAGAAGTACCGCCGCTTTGAATTTATGCTAACAGGCTATGTGCCGTGGTTTTTCATTTCGGAAATGATCATCGGCGGCTCAAGATCCATAAGAAACAATAAGCAGTTTGTTACAAAGCTGAGTTTCCCCGTGTCGAATATTATGACATTTACTTCTCTGTCGTCATTGTATATTCATCTGATGCTGTGCGCTATAATGTATGTTGTGCTGCTGTGTATGGGGTATGCTCCGAGCGTGTATAATCTTCAGTTTGTTTACTACTGCTTTATGATGTACCTGTTTTTTCTTGTGATGTCATGGTCTACCGCTCCTCTGAGCGCGTTCAGCAAGGATTTTGAAAACCTGATAAATTCCATAATCACAGGACTTTTCTGGTTGTCAGGTGTGTTCTGGAGCACTTACGACGTTGAGAATCCGCTTATAAAAAAGATAATGTATTTTAATCCCATAAACTATTTTGTCAACGGTTACAGAAAGTGCTTTTTGTCCCATGCATTTATATTTGACAGCAATTATACTACGGAGACAGTTGTTTTCTATGCGGAACTGGCAGTACTGATACTGATAGGCTCTCACTACTATAAAAAATTCAGAAAGATACTCCCCGATGTGCTTTGATATTTGGGAAAATTCTGAAAGGACGGAAGTAATTTAATGGAGAAACAGCCAATTATAGAATTTAAGGACGTGAAAAAGGAATATCTGCTGTACAAAAACGAAAAGCAGAGGTTCAAGGCTATCTTTACGAAAAACAAGGGTGTAAAAAGACACAGCGCATTAAAGGGCGTAAGCTTTAAGATATATCCCGGGGAATCTGTGGGAATCATCGGCAAGAACGGCGCAGGAAAGTCCACTATACTGAAAATGATAACGGGAGTAAGCTTTCCTACCGACGGAGAGGTAACGGTTAGAGGAAAGGTAGCGGCTCTGCTGGAGCTTACAGCGGGCTTTTCTCAGGATATGACAGGAATGGAGAACATCTATCTCAAAGGCTATCTGCTGGGACTTTCCGACGATGAGATAAAGGAGATAGAGCCGAATATAATCGAGTTTGCCGACTTGGGTGAGTATGTAGATCAACCTGTGAGAACCTACTCCAGCGGAATGAAAATGCGTCTGGGCTTTGCCATAAATATCAATATAAGACCCGATATCCTTGTGGTTGACGAGGCGCTTAGCGTAGGCGATGCAGAGTTCAAGAAGAAGTGCAGGCAGAAAATAAACGAGCTTATAAAATCGGGAGTAACAGTGCTGTTTGTGTCTCACTCAAAGGACGCTATTACAGAGACTTGTTCAAGAGCGATATTCTTAAAGGACGGCAAGGTCAGGATAGACGGCACTGTTGAAGAAGCTTTTGAGGAGTACTCAAAAAAATAAAATAGAATATTATTTCTCTGAGACGACAAAGATGACAAGACGTAATTTCGGGTATATTCAGTATACCGTCCTGCGGCTGCGGCGTCTTTCTTTTTCTTTTGCGTATCAGGTGTGCAAAATGAATTTAATTTAGCGGATGCTCCGAACATTTGCTGTGAAATCAATTATTACAGAAAGAATACAAATTATTGCATAAAAAGTACAGTTGGATAAAAAAACTTGACTTTTGTCGGAATAATTGTTAATATGAATTAGATTATGATTTAAGGAGGTTCGGTATGGAGCCTAGTGTTAAGCTTTGTATGGGCTGTATGAACGAGCTGGACGCATCCGGACGCTGCCAACATTGCAGCTATACGGACGATATCCCGCATTTACAGTCATATTTAGCGCCTAAAACTGTGCTGGACAACAGATATATCGTAGGAAAAATGCTCTCCTATAACGGTGAGGGCGCGTCATATATATGTTACGATACGGTGGGTAAGTGTAAATGCGTCTGTCGCGAATATATGCCCGATACTCTCTGCGAAAGAGAAAGCGGTACGCAGAATATAAAGGTCAATCCCGACTGCCTTGCAAAGTATAAGACCTTCATGTCCGAGTTTGCGGACATGAATAAGGTTTTGTCCCGTATGAGAAATCTTGCTCATATTGCTACCGCCAAGGATATGTTCTGTGAGAATAATACGACATACGTTATTCTGGAATATGTAGAAGGCGTTTCACTGAAAAAATTTTTACAGTCCAATACCGGATTTCTTACCTGGGAACAGGTGAAAAAGCTGTTTGTTCCTCTTTTTACGACTTTGAGCATCATACATAATTCAGGTATCATTCATAGAGGTATTTCTCCGGAGAATATTATAGTTACTACTGACTGTGAGCTTAAGCTGACGGGATTTTGCATAAGCTCAATAAGAACTTCCAATACGGGGCTTTTGCCTGAGTTCTATTCCGGATATACTGCTCCGGAGCAGTATTCATCGCTGCAATGGCAGGGTACCTGGACGGATGTTTATGCGGTCGCGGCTGTGATATACCGTATTCTTACAGGCTGTATGCCTTTGGATGCAAATACCAGAATACATAACGATACTTTGGTGGAGGCGTGCAGGATAAATCCGAGGATTCCTCAGCACATTTCAAGAGTACTGTCAAGGGCAATGGCTGTCAGAGGAGAGGACAGGATCCAGACTATCACTGAACTGGTTGCCGCTTTGTTTGAACAACACACTACTCACGTTGAACATGCTAAAGGGGCTACTCAGACTATCCCAATTCAGCACATTTCTAAACAAAATACTCAGCGCAGAAAGGAAGAACCTGATAAAAAGCCCGCTAACAAAACAGCTATGATAGTCGGCTGGTGCGTGCTTGCCGCTGTGCTGATACTTGCGGTTGTACTGTTGGTACAGCTTTTTTCAGGCGCGGACGAAAGCGATAATAATTCATCTGCAGTAAGCATTGATTATTCTTTTGATGACATTGATGACGACAGCGACGATTATGTTTATGATACAAATGTTGTGACGGGTTCTACCACGACTTTAGAAAACGGCTCCGAATGGGGTTACGGCTCTATTATGCCGAATGTTGTAGGTATGGACTACGCTGAAGTCGAAAGACAGCTGGGCGGAGAATTTACGCTGAGACCTGAGTATTACTACTCGGATATTGACGACAGAGGCTATGTGAAGTCTCAGGCAATTCCCGAGGGCGCGGATTACGATCCCAGTATGAAAAACGAGCTTAAACTTGAGGTCTGCGCAGGTCCTCCGGAAATTCCCGTACCAGATTATTCAGGCTGGAGCAAGAAGGATTACATCTCGCTGCTTGATTCGCTGAATATCAAGTATGAGATCGCTAAAGAGAAGTCCGCAACGGTCAAGCTGGACTATGTAATCAAGACAAGTATTGCAGCGGGCGATTACATCAACATTGAAAAGGGCGAGGTGCTTACCGTTACTATCTGCGACGGAGTTATAACCACTACAACGACAACCACTACTACTGCGGCTCAGCAGGCGGAGCAGCCTTCTGATAATTCTCAGCCGGATACTCAGATTACGGATGTTCAGCCGTCTGATGAAACGCCTGACCAATAGTTTACAAAAATGGGTGCGTTATGTCGAAAACGTTTTAAAAATGTGTAAAATCAGATGCAAAGCCCTTGACAATCCAGGGGCTTTGTGTTATGCTAGTTTAGGATAATTAAGAAAAGGCGGGAATAATATACTCATATCGCCTGATTTGGAGGTATATATTATGGCAAAGAAAATCGGTGTTTTGACAAGCGGCGGCGACGCTCCGGGAATGAACGCTGCGGTTAGAGCTGTTTGCAGAGCTGCGCTCCGTAAAGGTATGGACGTAGTAGGTATCCGCAGAGGTTATAACGGTCTCCTTAACGGCGAAGTCGTTGATATGAACGCAAGAAGCGTTTCAGGTATCATTCAGAGAGGCGGTACGATCCTTTATACTGCAAGATGCCCCGAATTCGTAAATAAGGATGTTCAGGAGCAGGGCAGGGACAAGTGCATTGAATTGGGACTCGATGGAATCGTTGTCATCGGCGGTGACGGTTCATTCAAGGGCGCTGCGGCTCTTTCGGCTCTGGGTATTCCGTGTATCGGTCTGCCCGGTACTATCGATAACGATATATCATGCACAGAGTATACCATTGGCTATGATACTGCTATGAATACCGCTATGGAAATGATCGATAAGATCCGTGATACCGCACAGTCCCACGACAGATGTTCCATTGTTGAGGTAATGGGCAGAAATGCGGGTTATATTGCTATTAATGTAGGCGCGGCGGTTGGAGCGGAAGCGGTTATTACTCCGGAGAGAGATTATGACCTTGAAACCATTGCAAATAATATGATAAAGACAAAGAAGTCGGGTAAGACCCACTTCATCATTGTTGTTGCCGAGGGTGTCGGCAAGACTGATTATATCACCAAGGTACTTCATGATATGACAGGTATTGAAACAAGAGCGACTATTCTCGGTCACGTTCAGAGAGGCGGCTCGCCTACTGTAAGAGACAGAGTTGTTGCTACTCAAATGGGTTATCACGCTGTCGAACTGCTTGAGCAGGGTATCGGCAACAGGGTTGTAGGTATGAAAGACAGTAAAATTTATGATGTGGATATTCAGGAGGCTCTTTCTATGAAAAAGCCTTTTGAGGATGATTTGTACGATATTCTGTACAAAACTGCTTTTTAAGGAATTGATCCCGTATTATTTTCGGTGTTTTGCCCGAAATCGGGTATGACATATTACAGAGTAGGAAACCTTGCGTTAAGTGTTCGGCAGACGGGGAGTTGCTGTCGGGACGAAAAAGACTGAGGTCTTTGCGGTTTGGTTTTCGCATCCCGCTGAATGTGTAATTGAAGCTTTTCATAAGCGGCTCTGCACGTCTTTTGGCGGCGCAGAGCCGTTTTTTGTGATTTACATAATTGCAGAAAATTGCTCCGTTATGCACTAAGCGACAAGCTCGCATACTTAAAAAGGAGGTATTATATTATGAAGAGCTTTTTTAAACAGTTTTCGGACTCCGCAAAGGAGCTGAAAGAAGTCCGCACGCTTACGGTGTGCGGTATGCTTATGGCAGTATCGATCGTTATAAGAAATATGGCGATCAATATTACGGCAGATCTGCGTATAACCTTTGTGTTTCTCGGCATAATGGCTATTGCTATGCTGTACGGTCCTGTGGTCAGCATTGTTGCAAATGTGGGTGTGGATGTTGTAGGTTACTTTCTTGACGGATACAAGGCAAGAGATTACAATTTCGGACTTCTTGCCGTCAAGATCCTGATCGCACTTATCTACGGAGTGTGTCTTTACAAAAAGACGACGGGACGTTCTCTGATCATATGGGGACTTGTCTCAAGAGTTATTGTGGTGCTGCTGTGTAACCTGATACTTAATTCCGCTGTGCTGTACTTTTGTTATACTAACAGAAATTTCCCGTTTATGTCGGCAAGCGAGTGGACCGCGTTTAGGATATGGTTCACCCCAAGACTTATCAAAAACGCCGTTATGCTGCCTATCGAGTGTGTGATGATCGCTGCTTTACTCCCGATGATCTTGCAGGCTTACAGACGTGTTTTTAAAAAGGCAGCGGCTTAAATGCTGTTTCCGGCATTTTGAAAATTAGGTGAAATAATTCATAAATACTTGCTTTATTGTGCTTTTTGTAGTATAATGTAAGCAAGTATTTTTGTGTTTGTTTGAAAGGATATGTGATAATATGATAAATGTTGGTTTTATAGGCGCGGGAAATATGGGCTACGCAATTATGAAAGGTATTTCCGGCTGTGCTATGAAAAATGATATTAATATTCACGCTTTTGACGTATATCAACCTATTCTCGACAGATTAGAGGAATTTGGTACGGTCAGATGCGGTTCGTCTGCGGATGTCGTAAATGCGTGCAAGTATGTTTTCCTTGCCGTCAAGCCTCAGCAGCTTGACGAGGTGCTTGATGAGATAAGGCACGCTGTAACGAAGGATACGGTCATAGTATCGATATGCGCGGGAATTTCCGATGAGTATATTTCTTCCGGAACTATCGAGGGTGCAAAGGTAGTGCTGGTTATGCCGAACACTCCGCTTTTGCTGGGTGAGGGAGCGACTGCGCTTTCCAGATCTGACAGCGTGTCTGATGAGGAATTTGACCTTGTGTGCAGAATATTCGGCGCATGCGGAATCTACGCGGTGATTCCCAAGGACAAGATGAAGGAGATAATCGCTGTAAACGGCTCGTCTCCTGCATTTATCTACCTGTATGCTCAGGCTTTTGTTGAGTATGCAAAGAGCGTTGGAATCGACGAGGAGGTTGCTAAAAGCCTGTTTGCCAAGTCTCTCGTGGGATCGGCTAAGATGATAACTGACAGCGGAAAGTCCATTGACGAGCTTATAACCATGGTTTCCTCAAAAGGCGGCACGACTGTTGCCGGACTTGAAAAGCTCAGGGAGGGCAGACTTTCCGAAATTGTAAACGAGTGCTGTAAGGCTTGCACCGGCAGAGCCTATGAGCTTTCAAAGTAATCAAAAAGTAATTTAATAAGACTTGTCCGCATATAATTCATCAGGGAGTGATTACATTGCGGACTATAAGGATAGAAGAAAACAATAAAAAAGACGGTTATTACAAAGGCGGCTTTTTCGCTTTCCTCTGCGGCGCTGCCCTTATGGGGGTATTGCTTGGGACGATCTCGTTTTGTCTCTCAGAGGGTGATTTCCTGAAAGGATTGGGACTTGCTCAGGCTGATTTTATTCAGTCCCGCAAGGCTATGGATTACGCTCAGATAATGGTAAGTTCTTTTTCCGGTGCGGCGGCTTTTCTTGCGGCGGCTTTTATATGCGGACTTTGTGCCGTAGGACAGCCTTTAGGCTTGTGTATTCTGCTTGCAAGAGGAATGGGTCTGGGACTTACCCTTGCGCAGCTTTACAGCGCTTACGGAAAAAGCGGTATTCTGTATTCTGCGGGACTTGTACTTCCCGGCGCGGCGGTATCAACGCTTGCATTGGTGTTTGCTGTGCGTGAAGCGGTAAGTCTGTCTAATATCTATCTCAGGATATCTCTAAGCGGCAGGCAGGAAAACGGTCTGCTGGAGACTGTGCGGCTTTACGGCGCAAAATTTCTTGTACTTATATCCGCGCTGGCGGCGTCTGCGGGAATAGATTGTCTTTGTAACTTTCTGTTTATAAGATATTTCTAAAAAAACAGGACTTTTTTATTGAGGAATAATTAAATTAAGGAGTATTTTAATGGCACTATTCGGAAATTACAATCAGCCCGGCAGGGGAGTTCTGAAAACTCCTCATGAGAAAAAAGGCTTTTTCAAATTCTGGGAGGTATACGCCCGCCACATGTGGAAACTTATTCAGCTTAACGTGCTGTACTTTGTTTTCTGTATACCTATGGCGGCAATGCTTATCCTGCTTTTGTCTACTTTTAATCCGTTTTATTTGTTTTTGGGTATACCTGCAATCGTTGTTGGACCTGCAACTGCGGCTATGACAAAGGTTGCGAGAAATTTTTCTCAGGAGAGAGCTACATTCGTGTTCCATGATTTTAAAGACTCATTCAAGAAGAACTTCAGGCAGGGTATCGCTATGGGCGCTATAGACGTTATTTTCATTGCAGGCTTTGTGGTAGGAATTCCTATTTACAAACAGCTTGCTGAGCAGAATTCAACGATGTATGTTCCGTTTGTGCTATGTCTGGCATGCATGATAATTTTCTATATGATGCATTTTTTTATCTATCTGATGATATGCTCTACCAATCTGACAATGAAGCAGATACTGAAAAATTCGCTGTTTCTGGTAAGTCTGGGAATCAAGGAGTCTATGTGGACTTTACTGGGTACGCTTGCGGTAGCGTTTATAACATATGCGTTTATGCCGTACACATTTTTAATTATACCGTTTTTCCCTCTGACTTTTATAGCGTTTATTTGCTGCTTTAACTGCTATCCTGTTATCAGGAAACATGTTATTCAGCCTTACTATGACCAGAGGGGAGAGGAAAACCCTGAATTTGCTTACAAAAATGTAAATCCCGAGGAGACTGTTTTCGAGGACAGAGCAGAGGAGGAGGCGAAGTCCAAGCCTGAGAAAAAGGATAAACGCAGGGGGAAGACGATCTCGTAAGACAAGGACAGGAACGCTTTATTGCGAGCTTCAAGGAGACAGAGTAAAAATTTCAGGTAAAGCTGTCCTGTATTCGGCTTCTGATATTTTACCTGATAACTGATTATGATTTATATTTTATAAAAAACGGACTGAGAATCTCCAACATCTCAGTCCGTTTTTTATAAATATCAGTTCTTTTCGATCTCGCCTAAAGACAGCGCCTTTAAATATGCGTTGATAAATCCGTCCAATGCGCCGTCCATTACGGCGTTTACGTTGTTGAATTCAAAGCCGGTGCGGTGATCCTTTACGAGAGTGTAGGGCATAAATACATAGGAACGTATCTGCGCGCCCCATGCAATCTCTTTCTGTACGCCCTTGATGTCCTCTATCTTTTCCAGGTGCTCGCGCTCTTTTATCTCAATAAGCTTTGCTTTCAGCATTTTCAAGGCGTAGTCCTTGTTCTGGAACTGCGAACGCTGGGTTTGACACGCCGTAACGATACCCGTGGGCTTGTGGATAAGTCTTACCGCCGAGGAGGTCTTGTTGATGTGCTGTCCGCCGGCGCCGCTGGCTCTGTAAACCTCCATTTCAATGTCCTCGGGACGTATCTCAACATCGAAGTTTTCGTCCAATTCGGGCATTACCTCAACTGCCGAGAACGAAGTATGTCTGCTTCCCGAGCTGTCGAAGGGGGATATTCTCACAAGACGGTGAATGCCCGACTCGCTTTTCAGATAGCCGTAGGCGTTTTCTCCTTCAATTATCATTGAACAGCTTTTTATGCCTGCATCGCCGCCCTCGAGAATGTCAAGAGTTTTAGCCTTGAAGCTGTGAGCGTCAGCCCATTTGGTGTACATACGGATAAGCATTTCCGTCCAGTCCTGCGCTTCTGTTCCGCCTGCTCCAGCATGGAAGTTTAAAATTGCGTTGCTGTGGTCATACTCTCCTGTGAAAAGAGTTTCAAGGGACGCTGCTTCAAGATCGGACTTCAGCTTGTTAACGTCCTCCTGTATCTCATCGGTCATTTCAGCCTGAGTGTCCTCGTCTTCTTCGCCCGCCATTTCTATCATTACTTCTATATCCTCAAAAGCGGTCATAAATTTATTGTAGCGTTCGACCTTGCTTTCAAGATTTCTGGTCTGCTGCAAAATCTCCTGAGATTTTTCCAGATCGTCCCAAAATCCCGGCTCGGCAGCCTTTTCGTGAAGTTCTTCTATTTTCTCTGCGCAGTTGTCAATGTCGTAGACATCGTGAAGCTCCTTGATAATAGGTCGGCAGCTTTCAAGCTCCGATTTCAGATTTTCCAAAAATACCATAAAATTTTCTCCTTATAATCACAAAATGCTCGTATACTATATTATAAAACTTTTTTTATGAAAAGTAAAGAAAAAATTATGAAAAAGTCTGGTATTTTATAAAAAAATATGCTATAATGTTTTTTAACGTACATAATTTGATACTAAACTTGTTTTAGTACTGGAAAGGAATGTGCAAATGGGTAATTATACAGGCGCTAAATGTATATCCTGCGGAGAATTTTTTAAAGAGAGCGACGATGTTGTCGTATGCCCCGAATGCGGTACTCCATATCATCGTGATTGCTATCTGCGGGAGGGTAAATGTATAAACGAGGAGCTTCACGTCTCGGGACAGAGCTGGACGCAGGAGCAGGAGACTTTTGAGGAAAACGAAAGTAAGGAAAATATCAGGTGTATTAGATGCGGTTTTGAGAATACTCCAGAAAAGCTGTTCTGCGAAAAGTGCGGTACTCCTCTGATGAAGAATATGTCGGACGAAAGACCGTTTAATACCGCCGACGGTCAGAATGGTTATGATCGGAATATGAGCGGATTTGGTGGAATGAACGGCTTTAACGGAGGCTTTGGGGCTGATAACGGTCCTATGGGTGCACAGGCTTTCGGACGTACTGTTTATAATCAGGATTCCGAAATTGACGGCGTAAAGCTGGGGGATTACGCTAAATATGTTGGCGGAAATCCCATAGGATTTCTGTCAAACTTTATCAGGTTCGGTAAATTCGGAGGACGGCTGTCGATTAATTTGGGAGCATTTTTGTTTCCTGAGGTTTATTTTCTATACAGAAAAATGAGACCTTGGGGAATTGCGGCTTTGCTTCTGTTTGCTTTGCTGAGTATTCCAAATCTGATATACACTCTCGGTGCGGGCGTTTACGGTATGACGCTGGACGTGGGTATCAATATAAAGTCAAATAATTTTATGGTGCTTTACAGCATTACTGCATACGCTTCGTTTATCATTAAGATAATCGCGGGGCTTTTTGCAAACTATATTTATTACAAGCAGGCAAAAAAAGACATTCGCGAGATAAGAGACGAGAGCGTTTCGGACGACGGAGATGTCAAATTAAAAATTGCGGCAAAGGGTGGAGTGTCTTGGGTGAATGTTCTCGTGGGCTTTACAGTGTATGCGGTGATATCTTTCGGAGCGGTAATGCTTATGAGCAAAATGATGTAAAGTTTACAGAAAATTCATAATAAAGTTTATGGCGGTTGTTGACACATTCCGTTTGACATGATATAATAATTAAGTTAATCCTTGCTTGCATATTTGCTATGTAAATATTGTGCAGGCGAAATCCAAAAGGAGGTGTAATGTAATGGCAAAAATCAATGAGACATACGAGGCTATGGTAATTTTTAGCTCCAAACTTGATGAAGAGGCTACAAATGCGCTCACAGCTAAGTTCAATGACATGATCGAGGCTAACGCTGAAGATGTTTCAGTTAATAACTGGGGCAAGCGTAAGCTGGCTTATGCTATTAACTATGAAACAGAGGGTACTTACGTTCTGTGGTCTTTCACAAGTAAGACTGATTTTCCTTCTGAACTTGAGAGAGTTCTGAGGATCACAGACGGCGTTATCCGTTTCCTGGTTACTGTAAAGTAAGCGGACTGAAAGAAGGGAAAAGTTATGCTTAACAGAGTTATTTTAATGGGAAGAATCACACAGGATCTGGAGGTAAGACAAACTCCCTCGGGTGTATCGGTAGTTACCTTCAACATTGCTGTTGACAGAAATTATTCAGGGCAGAACGGTGAAAGACAGACTGATTTTATCACATGTGTTGCATGGCGTCAGCAGGCTGAATTTATCGGAAGATATTTTGGCAAGGGACGTATGATAGCTATTGAGGGAAATCTCAGAACAAGAACCTATGATGACAAGAACGGTACTAAGCACTATGTTACAGAGGTTTATGTTGATTCTGTTTCATTCACGGGCGAGCCTAAGCAAAGCGGTAATACTTATCAAAGCAATTACGGCAACGGCGGTTATCAGAATAATAACGGCGGATACCAGAATAACGGATACCAGCAGAACGGCGGATATCAGAACAACGGTTATCAGCAGCCTGCTCCCGCTCAGAATAATCCTAATTACAATAACAATAACGCTCCTGCAAACGACGCGTTGTCTATCGGCAATCTTGCGGACTTTGAGGAGGTTCTCAGCGACGACGGAGTACCGTTCTAAAAAATTAATGAGGTTATGTTTAACCGTGAACTGAAATGTGAAGATTTCCAGTAAGGAGGGAAATTACTGTGGAGAAGGAAAGAAATTCCGGCAGACCTATGAAGAGAGGTCGTAAGAAGGTTTGTATGTTCTGCGTTGACAGAGCAGAAAAGATTGACTATAAGGATATCGCAAAGCTCAGAAAGTGCATGACAGAGAGAGCAAAAATTCTCCCCCGCCGTGTAACAGGTACTTGCGCTTATCATCAGAGAGAGCTTACATCTGCAATCAAGAGAGCTCGTCACGTTGCGCTGCTGCCATACGTTTCTGACTAATAAGATTAACTGAGAGGTATCCTTTTCGGGTGCCTCTTTTTGTATATAAATATTACAGACTTTAGGTATTGCAAAGAACAGATTTGTATGTTATAATTGTGTAGCTAAGAAAAGATCGCTGTCAGCGGCTTTTTCTTGGATATATAATGTTTTTGGCTGAAAGGAGCTTTTATGAAAGAGCGAATTAATATAAATGAAACTGTATCGGTTATGCCGATGATACCTACCAGAGATCTGGTGGTTTTTCCGAATATGACGGTGCATTTCGACGTGGGCAGGGAGACGTCAATAAAAAGTATGCTCAACGCAAGAGACGGTGACGGGCTTGTTTTTCTGTGCGCTCAGCAGGATATAGGAGTTGAAAAGCCGTCTAAGAAGGACCTGTATAAAATCGGTACTATAGCAAGTATTCAGCAGGTAGTCAAGACTCCTGCGGGAATTTACAGATGTCTTGTAAAAGGCGTAAAAAGAGCTAAGCTTATCAGCTTTTATGAGAGAGAGGACTGCTATGAGGCTGAGGTCAGAAAGATGACTACTTACGCAAGAGAAAAGCTTGACGATACAGAGCTTGCGGCTGTGATGAGAGAAGTCCGCAGCGCTTTTGAGGAGTTTGCAAGGATTCTGCCCAGAATGCCGCAGGAGATATATTCCGCCGTTATGGGAGCAAAGAGCGCAAGGGAGCTTTTCGAGAGCATTGCTTTTAATGTTCCGCTGACCTTTGTGGATAAGCAATCTCTGCTTGAGGTTTCCACAGCAGGTGAAAAGCTTGTGCTTATGATGACCATTCTCGCAAGGGAAATCGAAGTGCTTTCGCTGGAGGCCCAGATCCATGCACAGGTACAGAGTCAGATAGACGACAACCAGCGTGAATATTACATAAGAGAGCAGATAAAAGCCTTGCAGAACGAACTGGGAGAGGGATATTCCGACGGTACGGACGAAAATGAGATAGAGGGCTATTACAATAAGATAAAGGCTATGGAAGCTTCAGACGAAGTAAAGGAAAAGCTGAACAGCGAGGTCAAAAGACTTTCAAGAATGGCAGGCTCGTCTCAGGAGGCTGTGGTCATAAGAGGTTATCTGGACACAGTTCTCGGTCTGCCGTGGGGAGTTTTCACCGAGGACAGAGCCGATATTAAAAAAGCTCAGCAGATACTTGACCGAGATCATTACGGTATGAAAAAGGTCAAGGAAAGAATTGTGGAAAATCTTGCGGTAAGAGCGCTTACTCCCGATGTCAAGGGACAGATAATCTGTCTTGTGGGACCTCCGGGCGTGGGCAAGACCTCGGTGGCTAAGTCGGTAGCGTCGGCTCTTAACAGAAAGTTCGTGAGGGTATCTCTGGGCGGAGTCAAGGACGAAAGCGACATAAGAGGTCACAGAAAGACCTATGTGGGAGCAATGCCGGGCAGGATCATCAACGCTATGAAGCTTGCAGGCTCAAGCAATCCTGTTATGCTTTTGGACGAGATCGACAAGATGAGCAATGATTTTAGGGGAGACCCCTCTTCGGCTATGCTGGAGGTACTTGACAGTGAGCAGAACAATGCGTTCAGAGATCATTATACGGAAGTGCCTTACGATCTGAGCAATGTGCTGTTTATCACTACGGCGAACAGTCTCGATACTGTTGCTGCACCGCTGCTTGACAGAATGGAGATCATCGAGCTTACAAGCTACACCAGAGAGGAAAAGTTCCACATCGCAAAGGAACATCTTATAAAGAAACAGCTTGAAAAGCACGGACTTAAAGCATCTATGATGAGAATTACAAACGACGGCATTTACAAGCTTATCGACGGCTACACCAGAGAGGCGGGAGTGCGTAATCTCGAAAGAACTATCGGTTCGCTGTGCCGAAAGGCTGCTAAGGAGATAGCCGAGGGAATGTCCGAAAACGAGGACGGCAAGATCAAAAAGGTCACTTTCAAGGACAGCAATATTGCCGACTATCTGGGACACGAAAAGTATCAGCCTGACTGGGTAAACGAAAAGGACTCCGTTGGCTGTGTGAACGGTCTTGCGTGGACTTCCGTAGGCGGAGTGCTTATGCCTCTGGAAGTTCTGGCACTGGACGGCAAGGGAAAAATAGAGCTTACAGGCTCGCTGGGCGACGTTATGAAGGAGTCCGCAAAGATCGCAGTAAGCTATTGCAGGAGCATCGCGGATAAGTATGGTATCGATAAAGATTTCTACGAGAAGAAAGATCTGCATATACACGCTCCTGAGGGTGCTGTGCCCAAGGACGGTCCGTCGGCAGGCGTGACGATGATAACGGGTATAGTTTCTGCGCTCAGCGGAATTAAAGTCCGTTCGGATGTTGCAATGACGGGAGAGATAACCCTCACGGGAAAAGTCCTGCCTATAGGCGGTCTGAGAGAAAAGACTATGGCGGCATATAAGGCGGGCGTCAAGACGGTTATCGTTCCTGCCGCCAACAAGGGCGATATGGACGAAATAGATGATATCGTCAAGCTGGGTCTTGAATTTGTATTTGCAGAGAAAATTTCCGACGTGCTTGACGTTGCTCTTGCGGGAAGCGATATGAAGAAAGTACCGCTGGAAATTCTGGGACATAAAACAGGCGGCAGAGCGAAAAAGCTTACCGTTTAGAGAGGATATATATGAATTATAACAAAGCAGAATTTGTGACCTCCTATGGCAAATTCAGTCAGATACCGAGATCGGACAGACTTGAATTTGCTTTTTCGGGCAGGTCTAACGTGGGTAAATCCTCGCTGATAAACAAGCTTTTAAACAGGAAAAACCTTGCAAGGGTCAGCGCAGTTCCCGGAAAGACGGTCACAATAAATTTCTTTTCACTGGAAAATGTATTTATTGTCGATCTGCCGGGGTACGGCTACGCCAGCGTTTCCAAGTCTGAAAAGGCTGAGTGGGGCAATCTTATAGGCGGCTATCTGGGTGACGGAGAGCGGGATCTGGCGCTGGTTTTCCAGCTTATAGATATGAGACATCCGCCCAGCAAGGACGATCTACAGATGATAAACTATCTTATCGACTGTGAAATTCCCTTTGTAATTATTTTCACCAAGGCGGATAAGCTTAAGCCTACGGCGAGAAAGGCGAGAATGGAGGCTTTCAAGACGGAAATTCCCTGCTTTGAGGACATTACCTGCGTACCTTTTTCCACAGTGACAGGGGAGGGCGTCGAGGAGGTCAGGGCGATAATCGAGGAGATATCCGAGGGCGCGGAGATAATTCCTTACGAGGAATACGATGATGCCGCCTTTGACGAGGATATTGAAAGCGGGTCTGAGGACTGTTCCGAGGAGGGCAATGACGATACTCCGCCCAAGCCTTTTTCGGGGTTTTTGACGCCTAACAGGAGAAAATGAGAATAACGGAGGCTGTTATATGTTTGGCAGAAAAAAGAAAAAAAAGGCGGCGAAGATCATAAATAAAGCCTTTGGAGAACTGGAGTTCAAAAATTCTATGTTCTGGTGCGGCGCGGCACAGATAACATTATGGGATAAAACCTTTGATATTCGTACTTTTCCTGTCACAAATTCAAGATGTACGGAAATTACTCCGAAGCAGGAACGCGCTTACGAGTATTTCAAGGAAAACAGTATTGACATTCAGAGGAAGATCGAAGAATTTCTCGAAAACCTCGGTGAAACCAAAGACACGAACGTGTTATTGTCAAGATATGAGCCTATCAAGCTGATCTTTGATCTGAACGGAGGCTTTGGCTTGGAAATATTCGATAACGATGAAGAGGATAATAATACCGAGGACGAATGCGACGCTGATTTTGTAGTCAGCATACTTCCGCAAATGGGTATAGATACGTACGATCATTATTCAAGCTGTTGTATCTGCGATGTCTATACAGATGACCGTTGATACTGAATGCAGCGCAAATGAATTTATTAAAATTACATAAAAAATTATGAAATCCCCTTTACATTTGGAAAGTAATGTGCTAAAATATTATCATAGTTTAACACTTTACAATATGAAACACTATCCGAATGTAAAGGAGTTTTTGTTATGAGAGAAAAACTGGAAATAAAAAATCTTGACGATCTGTACGAGGCTATACTCTGCCTTGAAACGGTGGACGAGTGCAGACTGTTTTTTAAGGACTTGTGTACGATACCCGAGCTGAAATCCTTTTCCCAGAGATTTCAGGTCGCAAGAATGCTGACGGACAACCACGTTTACAGCGACATTGTCAAGGAGACGGGAGCGTCCACGGCGACTATAAGCAGAGTTAACCGTTCGCTTTCCTACGACGGCAGCGGCGGCTATAATATCGTTTTTGACAAGCTGAACAAAAAGAAAGAGCAGGCGGAGGATTAATGAGCGGCTCCTACGGCAGGTTTGCGTGTTTTTATGATAAGCTTCAGCAGGATGTGCCTTACTCTGAAATGGCAAGGCTGTTCGACAGGTTAATAAAAAAGTACAGCTCAGAAAACGAGGTTGTGGTAGACCTTGCCTGCGGTACGGGAAATCTCAGCGAGGAAATGTACAGGCTGGGCTATGACGTTATCGGTGTCGATCTTTCGCAGGAAATGCTTAATGAAGCACTGGAAAAAAAGTACGACAGATGTCTGGATATAAACTATCTTTGTCAGGATATGACCCAGCTTGATCTTATGGGTGCGGCGGACGTTATTATCTGCGTGTTGGACAGTCTGAATCATCTGGGCGGTTCTGAGGAGCTTGCAAAGACCTTTGAGCGGGTCAGTATGTTCACCTGCGACGGCGGACTGTTTATTTTTGATGTCAACACCCTATACAAGCACAGGCAGATGCTGGGGAACAACAGCTTTGTTTACGATATAGACGGCTTGATGTGCGTGTGGCAGAACGAGCTGTCCGATGATGACAGCGTGACAGTCACTCTGGATTTTTTTGAGGAGCAGGCGGACGGCAGTTACAAGCGATTTTCCGAAGCTTTTAAGGAAATCGTTTATTGCGAGGAGGAAATCGACAGCCTCCTAGAAATAAACGGTTTTGAGATACTGGGGAAATATGATGATTTTACGGAAAGTCCACTGACGGAGGAAAGTCAGCGCGCTTTGTACGTTTGCAGAAGATTGGCGAGGTAATATAAATGGGAAGAATTGTGAGGTCAATAGCGAAGGACGCGTCTGTAGTATGCAGCGCCATTGAAGGCAAGGATATTGTTACTCGAATTGAAGAAATTCACGGTACATCTGCGGTAGTTACGGCAGCTTTGGGCAGGCTTGCTCTAGCAACGTCGCTGCTGGGGTTCGGTCTTAAGGGACAGGATGACAGCGTTACGGTACGATTTGACGGTAACGGTCCTGCAGGTATGCTTATATGTGTTGCGGACAGCTACGGAAACGTAAAGGCGGATGTTATGAACCCTGTGGTTGAAATACCACCGAATGAAATGGGAAAGCTTGATGTCAGTGGGGCAGTGGGAACCGACGGTACACTCAGCGTTATAAAGGATATGGGGCTAAAAGAGCCTTACTGCGGGCAAGTACCTATTGTGTCGGGCGAAATTGCAGAGGATATAACAAATTATCTTGCAGTCAGCGAGCAGGTTCCCAGCGTGTGCGCTCTGGGGGTTCTTGTAAACGCGGATCTGACCGTGAAAAATGCGGGAGGCTTTTTAATTCAGGTCCTGCCTTTTGCAAGCGACGAAATAATTACTCAAATAGAGAAAAATATACAAACAATGCAGTCGGTGACAAAGCTTATGGAAGCAGGCTTGTCCTGCGAAAATATCGCACTTATGGCACTTGAAGGCCTTGAACCCAATGTTCTTGACGATTTTGAGGTAGGTTATTGCTGCGACTGTTCAAGAGAGAGAACCGAAAAGGTGCTCGTTTCTCTGGGCAAAGAACAGCTTGAAGAAATTGCCTCTGACGGCGGTACTGAGGTGAAATGTAATTTCTGCGGCAAGCAATATAAATTTACAGCGCAGGAGCTTAAGGAACTTGTTTCAGATTTGACAGATAAGAAGTAATCCGCAGTAAGTTTGGAATATTATAAATTCCGAAATAAGCATTGACTTTTTGTTCAGAAAATGCTATACTATAGTAAATTCAACATCCAAGAGAGGTGAGGAAAGTGGCAAACGGCGATAGTTGTACGGGAATAGGGCGAAGTATAAACGTTCGGTTCATATGCAATATTCGGAAAGTCTGCTGCTTTTCGGAGTTTTTTTGCATGTGAAATAACTGAAGTTTAGTCCCCCTGTTTCCTAAGAACAGGGGGATTTTTTGTCCGTTTTCCATAATTAGCGCAAAATTATTGAAACGGAGGATACGATCATGTCTAAAGAAGTAATTGAAAGAAAAGTTGAAACCGAGGCGGCAGTAAAGCCTGACTATAAAAGTGAAATAATTGCGGTTATACGTGGTAACGATACGCCTAAGGTAATGCAGAACAGACTTGAGGATTATCACGGCGGCGATATTGCGGAAATAATTTCAGAGCTTGCTTTGCAGGAACGTAAAAAGCTGTACCGCATATGTACGTCAGAAATGCTGTCAGAGATATTTGAGCATCTTGACGAGCAGCAGGCGGGGGCTTATCTGGGAGAAATGGATCTGAAAAAAGCCGCTGCCATTGTTGGCGAAATGGAAACAGATAACGCGGTTTCAATACTTCATGAAATTGAAAAAGAAAAACGCAGTTTACTGATCGACGCGCTTGATCCGGATATAAAAAAGGAAATTCACCTTATTGCTTCGTTTGATGACGATGAAATAGGCAGCAAAATGACCACAAACTGTATCGTTATTCGCGAAAATCTTGATATAAAAGGTGCAATGACCGAACTTATTTCCCAAGCTAAACAAAATGATAATATCTCAACTATTTTTGTGATAGATGAAACTGAGGCTTTTTACGGTGCAATAGATCTTAAGGATCTGATCGTAGCGCGCAAAACCGACAGCCTTGAAAGCCTGATCGCAACGTCGTTTCCATATGTTTATGCGAACGAGCAGATCGACGATTGTATTGAAAAGCTGAAGGATTACTCCGAGGATTCTATTCCTGTGCTGGATAATTCAAACAAAATGCTGGGAGTTATCACAGCTAAAAATATCATCGAGGTTGTCGATGATGAAATGGGCGAGGATTATGCAAAGCTTGCAGGACTTACTGCTGAAGAGGACTTGAAAGAACCGCTGACGCTCAGTATGAAAAAACGTCTGCCTTGGCTTCTTATTTTGCTGGGACTTGGAATGGTTGTTTCAGGCGTTGTGGGAGCGTTTGAAAAAGTTGTATCACAGCTAACGATAATTATGGCATTTCAGTCGCTTATCCTGGATATGGCGGGCAATGTGGGAACTCAGTCTTTGGCAGTTACTATCCGTGTGCTTATGGATGAAAACCTCACAGGTAAGCAGAAAATCCAGTTAGTATTAAAGGAAATAAAGGTAGGAATGTCTAACGGGCTTATTTTGGGCATACTGTCATTTGTGTTTGTCGGATTGTATATATTTTTGATAAAGCATAAGGATTTTGTATTTTCTTATGCGATCTCAGGCTGTATAGGATTTTCACTTTTGCTTGCAATGCTGATTTCCAGTGCGGTGGGAACGCTTATCCCGTTGTTTTTCAAAAAAATCAATGTTGATCCTGCCGTTGCGTCCGGACCGCTGATAACCACTGTAAACGATCTTGTCGCTGTTGTAACATATTATGGAATGAGCGGACTTTTGCTGATCAACGTATTTCACTTTGCGGGATGAAATTTCCGAGAAAAGGGTAATTATTGAGAGTATTAAATTTTTTCAAAAAAGTCTCCAAAAGGTATTGACAAATGAATTCAAATGGTGTATAATTAATATCGTCACTGAGGGAGGTACCTCAAGACGGTATAATTTGGGAGCATAGCTCAGCTGGGAGAGCATCTGCCTTACAAGCAGAGGGTCATAGGT
>CAYNPW010000017.1:0-32954 GCA_964399215.1 uncultured Ruminococcus sp.
CCGACCGTTTTATTCCTTGTTGGTGCCTTTCGCAGAAAGGTATGGTTATAAATGATAAATTTGGTAAACGAGGCTTTTGCGCAGGCTAGGGAGCTTGTAATGAACGCTTTGGGCGAGCTTGTGGCAGACGGTACTTTTCCTGCAGAGCCAATTCCCGCATTTAATACAGAAATTCCTGCGGACGCTAAAAACGGAGATATTTCAACAAATGCGGCAATGGTATGTGCAAGACCCTTTAAAAACAATCCGAGAAAAATTGCCGAAGCAATATCTTCAAAGGTTCAGCTAACAGGTACCTTTTTTGAAAAGTGCGAAATTGCAGGTCCGGGATTTATAAACTTTTTTTACTCTAGAGAATGGTATGCGCAGGTCATAAGATCTGTTCTTAATGAAGGAGAAAAGTACGGTGAAACGGATATGGGCAAGGGTAAAAGCGTACTTGTAGAGTTTGTTTCGGCAAATCCGACAGGCCCTATGCATATCGGAAATGCAAGAGGCGGTGCTATAGGCGACTGTCTTGCTGCTGTTCTTGAAAAAGCCGGATATGAAGTCGCAAGAGAATTCTATATCAATGACGCAGGCAATCAGATAGAGAAGTTTGGAAAGTCCCTTTCGCTGAGATATATGCAGATATGCAGCGACGCCGGTTTGGAAATCTGTAAAAAGGGTCTTGATATGGAGACTTTCTGCAAGGAAATTTACGGCGAGGACGGAAACAGAGAAGAATTTCCAATGCCCGAGGATACTTACAGAGGTATGGATATAATCGAACACGCAAAGAATTATTTTGACGAGTACGGTTCTGTACTGAGCGGTCAGAACGAGGAGGACAGAAAGAATTCTCTGGTAGAATATGCTTTGCCGAAGAATATCGAGGTTCTTCATAACGATCTTGGAAAATACAGGATTCAGTATGACAAGTGGTTCAAGGAAAGCACGCTCCACAACGACGGTTCTGTTGCGGACGTTATCGAAAAACTCAAAGCCAGCGGTCATACCTATGAGCAGGACGGCGCACTCTGGTTCAGGACTACCGATTTCGGCGACGAAAAGGATAGAGTACTTGTACGCGAAAACGGTATTCCCACATATCTGGTTCCCGATATAGCTTATCATTACAATAAACTTGCCGTAAGAAAATTCGATAAGGCTGTGGATATATTCGGTGCAGATCACCACGGATATATCCCGAGAATAAAGGCTTCTATGACTGCTTTGGGAGTTGACGCAAACAGACTGGATATTGTAATTATGCAAATGGTAAATCTTGTACGCAACGGTGAAAAGTACAAGCTTTCCAAGCGTTCGGGCAAGGCTATCACCCTTGCGACACTGCTTGATGAAATTCCTATTGACGCAGCAAGATTTTTCTTCAATCTGAGAGAACCTAATTCTCACTTTGACTTTGACCTTGACCTTGCGGTATCGCAGTCAAGCCAGAATCCTGTGTACTATGTTCAGTACGCACACGCGAGAATTTGCTCCGTAATGAAGAAAATGGCGGAGGATGGAATAGATGTCAAGCCGCTGGACAATCAGACAATTAAGTCGCTGAACACTTCCGAGGAGTTTGAACTTGTCAAGCTTATGGCAACTCTGCCGAATGTTATAAACGAGGCGGCAAAGAATTACGATCCCGCAAAAGTCACAAAATATGCGGTGGACATTGCTACTCTGTATCACAAGTTCTACAATAACTGCCGAATCAAGGGCGAGCCCGAGGACGTAATGCAGGCAAGACTTTCGCTTTCCCTTGCAGTTAAGCAGATCATCAAAAATATTCTGGATATGCTGAAAATTACTTGTCCCGAATCTATGTAATAAAGATCATGCTTCACTGATTGCGGATAACAATGTATCTGAGGATTTCTTAATACAAGTAAGGGAACTTGAATTAGCCATAGAAACAGTTGATATATTAAACAGGCTCTTCTGGCGTTTTTGGGAACGGGAGGAAGCCCTGACAGATACAGAAGGTTTCACTTAATAATAATTAAATCATAATCGGAATAAGCAATTCACTTGTGGTAGTTAGGCTGTGTTTGAATATGTATTTTCAAGTAAAGGAGTTTGTAAGCGAGGGGGATTATGGTGCGTATATTAAACAAAAAATTAATTGTTATTATATTAATAGCAATAGCCGTAGTTTCAATAATAGTGAGCGCCTTACTCTATCAAACGAGAAATAAAGGTACAGTAGGCAATTTACATATTACTGCACATGGAGCATTAAGCAGAACAACTAAGGTTGACGGTCTTATGGCATATAATATTACATCTGATGATATCTTAGATATACCTGTAAGTTATTTTACCGAGATAGCTACTGATTTGACTTATGGGGATTTGATTAAAGAAATTGGAGAGCCAAGCGGAACGATTGGATTTGGAATTGTAAGAGTATACTGGAGAATAGGTGAAAAGAAGTATGCTGTTCTTATGCCGGAAACTAATTCTTTGCTTTTTGAAATAGTTGATGAAACCGGTTAAAGAATATCTTCTCAAAATGTAAATGCAATAATTATTTTAATGACAAATCGTAATTTGGAGAGTAGGGTTTTGAATATGTACAAAGTTGAACCCAAAGACTACATGAATTATATTAAATTAATTGATAAGTCTTTATGCAGCAGAGTTTATCCTCGTTCCATATCGGAAAAAATTCAGCAGGGCGATATATTTACAAATGCCTGCGGAAGTGATCGTTCCGTTTTATATTGGCATTACAGCGGATTTGCATTTATTTCGGGAGTATATGATGAATGTCTCCTTGAATCTGTATACGAACTGTTACTCGATAAGAACAATACAAATTCAAAACGCTTTATCTTGTTTACAAATGAACCTATTGAGCGGTTCTTTCGTGCCAAGGAAGATGTAGCTATTGAACGAAGATACTTTTTTGAATACGGAAAAGAATATCCTGCTGTCACAGCAGATCTGCCCGAAGGATTTAAATTATGTGAGATCAACAAGGAATTATTACAAAAAATCCATGGTAAGATAACTCCCGCTTTTTCTTGGAATAATTTAAATAACTTTCTTGAAAATGGGAAAGGCTATTGTATCACAGACGGCGATATTCCGGCGGCGTGGGCGTTTTCTGCGGCAGTCAGCAGTGATGAGGTCGATATAGGCATAGAAACAAGCAGCAATTATCGTCATCGCGGATTTGCGTACATTGTCGCACAAATGATGATAAGATATTGCTTTGAACAGCATAAGTCACCTGTATGGGCGTGTCACTATGAAAATACAGCGTCTGTTAAATTAGCGGAAAAATTGGGCTTTGTGAAAACATCTGAATGTTTCACTTTTAGAAAACGAAACATATAAATTCCCATTATGGTGAAAAAATGACCCGAGAAGAAAAAATATCTTCTCAGGTCATTTTTATTTATGACTTTCGCATATCCGACTTTCGTCTTATTATCAGAGTTCAATAATAACCTTTCCGCTGCCGAGACTTGGTGTGATGTCAACGCACTTGTCGGTGTTTGCAACGCTGATCTTGAATGACGCTGTAGTCTCTGTGTATTCGCATTCGATCTTATTGCCATTTCTTACGGCTGTAAGCTCAAATACCTTGTTAGCATCTGTGTCGTATATCGGTGCAGTTGCCGTCTTTCCGTCCTCAAGCTCATAAATCGTGAAGTTTGTGCCGCTGAGATAATCGTACTCGATATCTCTTACAAAGTTGCCGTAAGCGATAATACTGTTGGGCTTAGCAAGAGCAGGAATTTCAAAGTATGAGCATTTGTGTGTGTACCATTTGCCGCCTTCAATGACTTTTCCGGTAATAATATCAGTCCATTTTCCCTCGGGCACATAGTATTCCGCAGTGCTTTGATCGTTTAGAATAGGAGCAACCAGAATGTTGTCGCCGAACATATACTGTCTGTCAAGAGTAAGACAAGCAGGATCGTTAGCGTAATCTATTACCATTGCTCTCATTACAGGAACTCCGACTTCATGGGTCTTGATAGCCTGAGCCCACAGATAAGGCATAAGCTTACCCTTGAGCTTTGTGAAGAAGCGAAGTACATCACAGGATTCCTCATCAAAAAGCCATGGCACTCTGTAGGACTGATTTCCGTGAAGTCTTGAGTGAGAGGAAAACATACCGAATGCAGCCCATCTCTTGTAGATATCAGGCGTAGCTGTAGCCTCAAAGCCCGCCATATCGTGTGATGTGTAACCAAATCCCGAGATGCAAAGTGAAAGACAGCCTCTTACAACCTCAGCCATTGAGTTGTAGTTTCCGGAGCAGTCTCCGCCCCAGTGAACAGGGAACTTCTGTCCGCCGGCTGTTGCCGAACGTGCAAACAGGCAAGCCTTGTTTTCGCCGTAGTATTCTTTCAGTACATTGAATACGCACTCGTTGTAAAGATAAGTATAGTAGTTATGCATTTTAATAGGATCTGAACCGTTGAAATAAACAACATCTCTAGTAGGGATTCTCTCGCCGAAGTCTGTCTTGAACGTGTCAACACCCATTTCACAGAGAGCTCTGAGATAGCCGGCATACCATTTACAAGCATCGGGATTTGTGAAGTCTACAATAGCCATACCGGGCTGCCACTCGTCGCACTGGAATACGGAGCCGTCTGTTCTCTTTATGAAATATCCGTTTGCCATACCTTCGTCAAAAAGTCTGGATCTCTGTCCTACATATGGGTTGATCCAAACGCAGGAGTGCAGACCCTTATCCTTATGAAGTCTTTCGAGCATAGCCTTCGGATCGGGGAACTGGGACTTGTCCCACTCGAAGTTACACCACTCAAAGCCCTTCATCCAGAAGCAGTCGAAGTGGAATACCTGAAGAGGAATATCTCTTTCAGCCATACCGTCAATGAACGAAGAAGTAGTTTCCTCGTCATAGGACGTAGTAAATGATGTTGTGAGCCAAAGACCGAATGAGAATGCAGGAGGCAGCGCAGGCTTACCCGTAAGGTCGGTATATCCCTTGAGTACTTCCGTAAGATTTTCTCCGCCGAATACAAAATACTCCATATTCTCGCCGGGAACGGTCATTGAAACCTTAGAAACAGTGTCTGAGCATACTTCGTAGGATACCTTATCCGAGCTGTTTACAAATACGCCGTAGCCCCTTGAAGATACATAGAAAGGAATTGACTTATAGGACTGATCCGAACAAGTGCCGCCGTCAGCGTTCCAGATCTCAACGTTAGAACCGTTCTTTGTGAATGTTGTAAACTTTTCACCGAAACCGTAGAAATATTCGCCGACAGTGGTGTCGAACTGTTCTCTGATATAAGTTCTGTGAGGGTCTGCGGGATAGCTCCAGAAAGTGTCGTCAAGCTGCGTCTGAAGTCTTGCCTGCTGCTTATAAGCGCTCTCAAAGATTACGCCTGTAGAACGCCAGCCGCCGCTTGTAAGCTTTTTATCCTTATAGTAGTATGTAACGCTCCATGTTTCCTTGGAAACAACAAGCTTTGTGCTGCCTGTTACAATCACGGCTTCTTTGTCTGTGATTGTTACCTGCGGCTTGTAGCTGCCCTCGTTAAGAACAAAGTGGGGACCGTTATCCACATAGCCCTTGTGATGTGTTATGTTTACCTTAATACAGTTTTCCTGAGTAGATGTGTATGCTATCTCAAGATTTGCGCTGCCAAGCATCATAGCTCTGTTGTAAACTACGAAAGGCGTAGCAACAACGAGGAAACCGTTTTCGATCTCAACGATCTCAAATGCCTGATTTGCATAGTTAACTTCATAGCCTCTCTGGTTAAGCCAGAATCCGTCAGCAAATTTCATAGTTAGACCCTCCTGATATACAATATAAAAATATTAATAAATGAAAGCTGAGCAAATGACGTCCCTTGCTCACTTCCGATACTTATATTTTAATGCATTTTTGCCAAAATTGCAATAGCAAAAAACTCATTTATAAGACTTTTTTAAGGTTTTACCAAAAAATACGCTTAATATATTATGAATTTGTTTTATTTCTATATAAATTTTTGAATATATGTGTAATCCTTTACATAATGTGTGCGGTATTGAACTTAGCGAAAGGGGAGAGTTTTATAAAAATTTTAAAGCCTGAGAAACTGGAAATCTCAGACTTTATTAAATCATAGCTTACTTCGTATTATTTCTAAAAAATTCTGCTAATGCTTTTTCCAAAGCATTATGGTTATTTTCATAAAGCATTGCTCTTATACCGTTTACTAACAGATCGTCAATAAGGTCATTGCTTTTACTGTTCTTTCCGACATATTTGAATTTAAGGTAATCGAGTGTCGAAACAAAAAAGCGGTATGCAAGGATACATTTTCCGAAATCGGTATCTTCCGTTTCAAGCAAAGGCAAATATTTGTTGTAATACAGTCTTATAACCTGTGTACTTTTTGGATCTCCGCCGCTTTTGTATTCTGCGTAGTGAGTTATGTTATCTATTCCGTCAATAAAAGCGTGAACGGAAAAATATGTTCCGTTCATGGCTCCATAATAATCATTTATATCATAAAGTCTGCCTTTACCGTCATATTCGGTTGTTTCACAAAGGAAACTGTCGACGAAAGACGGAAAAAATTCCTCAAGATAACTATTTGAGTCCCAGAACATAATTTTATGAAGTCCGATATGCTTGCTGATATATGGTATAAAATCCTCAGAATAAGGCAAATCGCGGTAATCATACATAAGAGCGATGATGAACTCGCGGATAGCCGTGTGACCTTTTGAAAACAATCGCTCCGCACGTTTTGTTTCATCGTCTGTCAGTTCACGCAAAACTATCTTGTTCTTTTTGCTGTCAAGATAGCTCTCAGTAATACCGTATTCGTCGGTTATTTCTATTGTGGAAAATAAAGCTTTTGCGGAAAATATCATATTGATAAGCGACTTAAATTCGCTTTTCTTTTCGTCGTCAAAAAGTTCTCCAGAAAGCGGAAAGAATACCTTGCAAAATCCCTCGCAAGTTTTTTTGTCATCAAACGAAAGACAGAATGTTTCACTTTTTTCGTCGCCAAAATCCACAAACAAGCTTTCGTTTTCGCTGTTAACAGTGTATGTCCAGTTCTTTGTTGCGCCTTTATTTTTTACTTTTTTCTGCATTTTCTCAAAAACCTGCAACGGCGTACTTGTGCGTTTCAGTTTTATTTTATAGTGTATGGTGTTAATATCTGACCTATCCTGCATAATAAATCACCCAAAGATCTTTGTTTATCATAGTAAAATCATTCAATACTGAGAAACTCATCAGGAATATAAGACAGACATTCCTCAACGCTTGCTCTTGTAAAGCCTTCAACGTAATTTTTCTCAAAAAGCTCGTCCGTGTATTCCGCATAAGGATATACTGCGCAGTTATACCAGTCGCCGAAATAATCCTCCGCCTCAAAATGAGATATAACAGGAATAGCCTTAACATTTTCAAAGGATACGATTCCGCTGTCGGGATCCTTTATCACATTAAGCTTACCCATAATTCCCACTAAGGACTTTGTATCATACATAGTCGAAATAAAATTACCAAGACCATAATACACAAACGCCTTTGAACCGTCAGGCTTGTCTATATATTCGCAGGTGCTGATAGTGTGCGCCTGTGTACCGATTATAAGATCGGCGCCCCATTCAACCAGCTTAGGCGTCAGTTCGATCTGCTGCTGATTTATTTCATTGTAGATCTCGGTTCCGTAATGGCAGGAGACCACAACCACATCTGCGAGTTTATCAGCCTGTTCTATTTGTTCCTTGATTTTATCCTCCTCAGAAAGATAAATGACCTTTCCTTCGTCGCCGTCCAGAGTGATGTAGTTGGTATGCTCCATATATCCAAGAAAAGCAAAAGTTATCCCGTTGACTTCCATAGTTCGGATAGTATCGGCGTCTTCTTCAGATCGGTATGCTCCATAATGTATAACATCCTTGGTGTCCCAATAATCAAGAGAGCTTATAAGTCCGTCGGATCCCATATCCAGCACATGATTATTGCTCATAGAAATAACATTAAATCCCATATCTACAGTCTTGTCTCCTAAAGCTGTAGGACTTACGAAATAAGGATAACTTTGAGGCTCGTATGCGTCAGTTACAAGAGTTTCCTGATTTATGATAGCAACATCGGTGTCTTTAATGTATTTTTCGACATGTTCATACATTTGTGTGAAGTCATAGCTTTCGCCGCCTCCAAGCTTTAATGCTTCGTTATAAATATTATCATGAATAAGGTTATCGCCTACACAAATCAATGACACTGTGTATGACGGTAATTCCTCATCTTTCTGTTTTTTATTTGACTCCGCAGGTTCTGGATCCTGCTCTTTCTTAATATTCTCAGTGTCTTTTTTAGATATAACTTCAGCGGATATAACAGCGTCCTTGCCGTTGTCTAGAGTTGCGCTGTCGTGTATACCTATAGTTCCGCAGCCTGCAGTAAATACAGTAATCATCGCCGCTGAAAGCAATGCGGTCATTTTCCTGACTTTTATTGTCATAAAATAACACTCCTTTTTATAATACGGTATTTGCAATTTATACTATTCTACCATATTTTTATCTTTTTTTCAATAGTTTTTACAAATTTTACTGTTGAAAAAGTATTGACTTTTGTTGACATAGGCATTCAGAAATGTTATAATTATAGTTGTATAATTTGACTGAATAAAATTTATGGAGATTTAATATGAGCGGACATATAAAAATAAATCCAACAACAGGCGAAAGTACCTGCAGTGCATTCAAACGCTGCGGCGGGTGTCAGCTTGATAAGCCCTACGCAGAACAGTTAAAATGGAAACAGGAAAAAGCAAACAGAATGCTTTCAGGCTTTTGCAAGGTGCAGCCTATAATCGGAATGGATAACCCATATAATTATAGGAACAAGGTTCAGACTGTATACAGAATGAATTCTTCAAAGCAAATAATTTCTGGAGTTTTTCAGTCGTCAGGCAAGGGAATGGTATCGACCGACGATTGTATGCTTGAGGACGTTCGGGTGCATAAGATCGTCAGGGACTTAAAACGCTTAATGAGATCATTTCGTATAGTGCCCTATGATCATCAAAGCAGACAAGGTCTGCTTAAACATACGCTTATACGTACCGCAAGATCAACGGGACAGGTTATGCTGGTATTGGTGACATCAGGTCCTATATTTCCTTCAAAGAAGAATTTTGTAAAAGCTTTGTTGGATATACACCCTGAGATCACTACCATAGTTCAGAATATCTGCGTCAATCCGGTGCCTCTTACCCTTGGCGAAAGAAATATTATAATGTACGGTACAGGTTACATAGAGGACATACTCTGCGGATGCAGATTCAGAATTTCTCCGTCGTCTTTCTATCAGGTAAATCCCGAACAGACTGAAAAACTGTATAAAATTGCCGTAAAAGCGGCGAATATTACAAAAGGAACAAGAGTTATAGACGCTTACTGCGGCACGGGAACAATGGGTATGATATGTGCACAAAAGGGGGGACAAGTCGTAGGTGTTGAGCTGAACAGATCCGCATGCAGAGATGCACAGGAAAATGCAAGGCTTAACAAGCTGAAGAATATACGTTTTTTCAATGAGGACGCGACTGAATTTATGAAAGCTCTTGCCGAACAGGGGAAAAGCTGTGACGTGCTGATATTAGATCCTCCGAGAGCAGGTTCTACTCCCGAATTCATTTACGCTGCAGGGCGTCTGAGACCTGAACGTATAGTATATGTATCCTGTAAAATAGAAACTCTGGAAAGAGATCTTAGACTGTTTATAAAAGCAGGTTTTAAGGCTGAGCTTATACAGCCAGTGGATATGTTTCCGCATACTACAGGAATTGAAACCGTCGTGTCACTTATATCAAAAAATAAAATTCAGGAGGCAGTTAAATGAACGAGAAAATCAAAATTCTAGCGGACAATATTGAAAAGGTCATTGTCGGAAAAAGAGAATCTGTTTTAAAAATAATCACCGCCATGCTGTGCGGGGGGCATGTTCTTATTGAGGATGTACCGGGAGTTGGAAAAACTCAGCTTGTGTCTGCTCTGGCGAAATCGGTTGACGGAAAGTTCAACAGAATTCAGCTGACGCCCGATGTTATGCCTTCGGATATTGTGGGATTTTCAATGATCAATCAGCAGACGCACGAGCTTGAATATAAAGAGGGTGCAGCTATGTGCAATTTCCTTCTTGCCGACGAGATAAACAGAGCCTCGCCTAAATCTCAGTCAAGTCTGCTTGAAGTTATGGAAGAACACCAGATATCCATAGACGGAAACACTCATGTTCTTCCTACTCCGTTTATGACCCTTGCAACTCAGAATCCTGTGGAAACATATGGTACATATCATCTTCCCGAAGCGCAGATGGACAGATTTATTATGAAGATATCAATGGGCTATCCTGCATATGAGGACGAATTGAAGATCATGGAAAACGGAGAGACCGCAAAATCAGCAAAAGATTTAGACGCCGTGATGACCACCGACGAGGTTGAAAAGCTCATGGTATTCGCTGCGAAAACGAATGCAGCGCCAAGTATAAGAAAATATATTCTGGATATTGTTACCGCAACGCGCAATTCCGATTATATCAAGCTTGGCGTTTCTCCCAGAGGAAGTATAGCTTTGCTGAGAGCGTCAAAGGCTTACGCTTTTGTAATGGGCAGAGGATATGTCACTCCCGATGATGTTAAAGCAGTAATGAAAGAAGTTTTGGCTCACAGACTTATGCTTTCTCCTAAGGGTAAATCCGCATTTGAAGATAGCGGTTCGGCGCTTGACAGTATCGCTATGACCGTGAACTCGCCTGTAAGTGCGGAGTGATCATATGAAAAAATATATTAAAAATTTGATAAGCTTTCTGTTTTGCTTTTTTGTAGCAGCTTTGCTGACCTACGAAATAAGCGGTGCAGGAGGAATTTTCATAATGACTTTGCTGCTGATTGCATTCGTTCTTTCGATCGGGATAATGCTTGCTTCCGCAAAAACTGTCAGTGTTTCACTTGAACTTTCCTCTGATATTGTGGGTAAAGGAGAGAGCTTTGAAGCGGAAATAGTCATTGACAAAAAAACATTTCTGCCTACATCTTTTGTAGAGGTTGAACTGGGATGTTCTCCAAATGTCGGATTGGCTGAGGAAAATGTAAAGTTTAGACTCATTTGTGCAAAGCCTGACGGAGAACGATTCAAGGTTTCGCTTAATGCCGATCTGTGCGGACTGGGAACCGTATATGTAAAGTCAGTGGGCTTATCAGATTATCTAAGTATTTTCGGAAAAAAAATAAACTCCGAGACAGAAAGAAAAGAGATAAAAATAATTCCGAGGATTCCCGATACGGGTTCTCAGTCAGAGGTCATAAAATCCACATCAGAAAATATATCATATGACGACAGTGATGAGGAATCCGATGAAACTGCGGTAGGTTTAACGGGTGTTCCGGGTTACGAGCACAGGAATTACGTGCAGGGAGATCCGCTTAAACGCGTAAATTGGAAGCTGTCTTCAAAAAGAGATCAGCTTATGGTTCGGCTTGATGAAAAGGTAACATCATCAAGTCAGGTTTTTCTTCTTGATTATCCCATATGTGAAAATCCGGATCGCGCATATTATGAAAATGCAGATATGATAATCGAGGCAAGTCTTGCAATGCTGTCAATTCTTCTCAGAGCAGGCTTTGAAAGCGAATTTAATTATTATCTTGACGGCTGGGAAATGGTCGAGATAAAGGACGAAAAAGCCTTGCAGTATCTTCAGGAGCGTCTGGCGGGAATCAGACCTTATACTTATGAAAACAGAATACCGAATAAAAATATAAATGCAAAGGGTAAGTCTCAGCTTTGTTTTACGTCTTGTATGTCTCATATGAAAAAAGAACTTGAAATTCTGCTTGACGGTTTTTCCGGTTCGTTGGTAGTAACTAAAAACAGCGGCATAGGTAAGGTAAAAGCCGATATGTGGACTGTTGACGGTGATTTTGAGTTTATGAAAATGCAGTAGGAGGGGAGAATTTGACAGCTGATAAAAGTAAGTTGATAAAGTCGCTGCGCATTTTCTTAAAAAGGTATTTTCTCCCTTTGATGTTAGGCGCGGTAGTAATGCATATTATTCTGTATACTTACATGAATTTTGATATAGGTCTTTCAACTGTTGGATATGTTATTTACGAAGCGGTATTGTTTTTTATATTCGAGAAAATAAAGCCAAAGAAAATTTTACGCGGCTTTATATATATTGTTCTTGCCGTTGCTGTACTTATGTTAGGATGGCACTTGCTGAGAACGGGCGCATATTCAACAGCTACCTCTTTTATAGACTGGTTCTATGTTAACAGTCAGGAGGTTGGCGAGGTGAAGGAATATCTTTATTTTGTTTTCCTTGCTCTCGGATTTTTTATCACATCTATTCTGTATTATTTCACTGTTTACAGATACCGCACATTTGGTATTATGCTAATAATTCTATTTCCGTTTGTGATTTACGGAAAAAGAGACGATACTATTCCGGCATTTAAGATCACGCTCATGCTTACGGTTTTCCTTGCACTTATGGTACATCAGCGTATTGTAGCAGACGATGCCCCAAAGGATACTGTAATTAATTCTTCTTATGTAATTGCGGCGGCGGTATTTGTTACCTTTGCAGGGGCCGTAACTATGATCATACCTAAGCCTGAATACCGTTCACAGCTTGAAAATAATTCGGGACTTTTTGACCTTAGCGTTAACAGCAATACTACGGACTATGATGATCTGAACGACACATCTTCTCCTCGTTTTGGTGAAAATGCCACGGGCGAGGTGCTGTTTACTATGACTACTTCGGAAAATGAAGATGTTGTATATCTTCGCAGGCAATCTTTTGACGTGTTCAGAGATGACAGGTGGAGGCTTGACAGCAGCTACGAGGGGTTTAATGTGGATTTTGACAACCAAGACGAAAATGAGGTTAATTCTCCTGTTTATGTTTATAGGCTAATGAAATCTCTGGCAGAAACAGGCAGATATGAACAATACGGTCTTACAGCGGAACTTTTCACAGGAGCTGAGTATAACACCAGTTCATGGATAAATCTTAGCAGCACCACATATAGTCCTTCTTATATTCCTGCTCCTTTAATGGCAAATATGGCTCCTATAACTTATGCTTATAAAAATGTTCACGGAGAAGTATATTATGAAGGTCTTATAAAGCAGTACAGGGGATTAGGCGCGAGCTACAGTTATTATGTTGAGGGAAACAATGAGATCTCATACCTCAGAAATCTTCCTTTTGACTGGGACGATTTTTATAATATTCTCAATTCGGCGGCAGAGAACGGTGATATAACTTCCCAGCAGTGGTCTAATATAATGAAAGTCTATACTCTTTACACCGATGTAGACGGCTGTTCACAGCAGATGCTGGAGCTTGCCGAGCAGATAACTGAGGGTAAGAAGACGGATTATGAGAAAGCTCAGGCTTTTGTGGATTATTTTGAAAATAATGGATATACCTACGATTTGCTGTATGAGCCTGAGGACGAATCTATAGACTATTTTCTTTTTGAAAGCAAGACAGGAAGCTGTACCAGCTATGCGACCTCAATGGCTCTTATGGCAAGACTTGTCGGACTTCCCGCAAGATATGTTGAGGGGTTTGCGGCATACGAACGTAATGAAAACGGCGCGTTCGTCATAAGAGACAGTCATGCACACGCATTTGTGGAGGTATATGTGGCAGGCGCAGGTTGGGTGACATTTGATCCTACAGTACCCGGTTATATGCAGGATTATTCTGATCAGACAGGTAATACGGGAGAGATTATTAAGACTTTTGTGGATTATTTCAGCAAAATAGTTCTGTTCATGGGAGTAATTTTTGTTCTTGTATTTATAGTTTTCCTCGACAGGATTGCAGAGTTGATTTTCAGAGTATCGCTGAAATTCAGAAAGTCCACCGCAGACAGAACTGTTGCAATTTATAAGCGCATAATCAGACTTCTTGAAATATCATCAAGAAAAAGACTGAAGGGTTATTCGCCGTCGGAAATAAAAGAATTTGCACTAAACAAACGAAAGGCAGATGTTGCAGAAGCAGTCGAATTGTTTGAACAAACTTGTTTCGGCGGATATGTTCCGACACATCAGGAATATCAGCAGGCCTATATACAATATAGAACAGCGTGGAAGCTGCTGTCGGGAAAGGTCAAGGATAGGACTGAAAAATCTAAGGTATAATATAAAAATCAGGGGACAAGCCAAAGATTGTCCCCTGATTTTAAATATTACATTTTTTTAATTCTTATTATCAGATTTCTTTAAGCAGATCGCTCATAGCATAAAGTCCCGCAGGCTTGCCGGCAAGGAAGATCGCAGCATTTACGGAACCTACCGCAAACACCTGCTTTGAATGTGCCTCGTGCTTGAGAGATATTACTTCATCGCGTCCCGCAAAAATAATTTCATGTTCGCCTACGATAGTTCCGCCGCGGATAGAATGCATACCGATTGCGGTCTTGCCTCTCTTGGCTCTTACCGAATGTCTGTCATATGTGTATGTGTACTTTTCATCAAGCTCCTCGTTTATGGCGTCAGCAAGCATAATAGCTGTTCCTGACGGAGCGTCGATCTTTTGATTGTGGTGCTTTTCAATGATCTCGATGTCGTACTGACCTCCCAAAATTTTAACAGCCTTTTTAGCAAGGTCAGCAAGAAGATTGATACCCAACGACATATTAAAGGTGAAGAAAAGCGGTATTTGTTCAGCCGCCTTGTTGATTTTATCGATCTGTTCCTCATTGTAGCCTGTAGTAGCAATCACAAGAGCAACTCCGTTTGAAAGGCAATATTCAAGCAGATCCTCAAGAGTTGACGGATGAGAAAAATCAATAATTACCTGCGGCTTCTCCTTCATATCCGAAATGCTTGCATAAACAGGAAATGCCGAATACTGTTCTGCGATTTTATCAATGCCTGCAACTACCCTACAATCATCGCGGTTTTCAATTACATCGGCGATGACCCTGCCCATTTTGCCTACGGCTCCGCATATAGCTATATTTGTCATACGTATCATTCCTTTTTATTTAATTTAATATAAAAGGGCGAATTGCTCCGCCCTTTTCAGATTTTATTTTACAAGACCTATCTTCTTCATTGACTCGGCAAGTGAGGAAATTTTATCGTCGCTCATTCTGATAAGAGGAAGTCTGCATTCACCTACGTCAAAGCCCATAATGTTGAGAGCTTCCTTAACCGGGATCGGATTAACATCGCTGAACAATGCGTTTGTGAATTCAAGCAGCCTGTTAGCCTTTTCTCTCGCCTGATCGTATTTGTTATCAAGGCATAAAGCGGCGATTTCATGGGTCTCAAAAGGCATACAGTTTGAAAGAACTGAGATAACGCCCTTACCTCCCAGCGCCATAATAGGAACGATCTGATCGTCGTTGCCTGAATATATATCAAGGTTATCTCCGCAGAGGGCAGCGATTTTTGCAACCTGAGATATATTTCCGCTTGCTTCCTTAACAGCGACAATATTCTCGATCTCAGAAAGCTTTTTGAGTGTCTCGGGAAGAATGTTGACACCTGTTCTGGAAGGAACATTGTACAGGATTACAGGAATTTTGACCGCATTTGCTATAGCCGTAAAATGCGCTACAAGTCCTGCCTGAGATGTCTTGTTGTAGTATGGAGTAACGCAGAGAAGTCCGTCTGCTCCAAGAGCCTCAGCTTCTTTGGAAAGGTTAACAGCATACTCGGTATGATTTGAACCGGTTCCGGCAATGACCGGGACTCTGTGATTCGTTTTTTCAATAGCATATTTGATGCACTCCACATGTTCCTCGTCGGTCATTGTGGAGCTTTCGCCTGTTGTGCCGCAGATAATGATAGCGTCTGTGCCGTTGTCTATATTGAAATCTATAAGCTCACCCAGCTTTTCAAAATTGATAGAGCCGTCCTCGTTCATAGGAGTGACAATAGCGACACCTGCACCTGTAAAAATAGTATTTTTCATAAAAATCTCCTTTCAGCAATAATGGAAATTCTAAAATAGCGACTTATCCAGCGTATAAGTAACCCAGTCTTTATCGGCATTCATACCCAGAGATTCGTAAAATTCCGCGGATCTTACATTCCACTGTGCACATTTCAGTTCTATTTTTTCACAGCTTTTGGTAACTGCAATTTCTTTAGCTTTTTCAAATAACGACCTTCCAATTCCGTTTGATCGGAAACGGCTTCGTGTGTATAAATCCTCTATATACAGAATACTGCGTCCTGTGTAGGTAGTATAGTACTTGAAAAAGCAGTTCATAATACCCGCAGGTTCGTCATCTGCATAAGCTATTAAGCTGATTATTTCCTCGTTTTCGATAAGCTCCTTTATTCTCATCGGAGTAAGCTCGAAAATGTTCAGTGCATTATGAAATTCAATAAGCTCTTTTATAAGAACATAGGCTGTTTCATAGTCTTCAGACTTACATTGTTTAATTTTAATATCCATTATTGCAGCTTAATCAAAATATCCCTTAGCCGCCAGAAGCTCAGCAAGAAGGACAGCTCCGCCTGCTGCACCTCTCAATGTGTTGTGTGAAAGGCAAACAAATTTGTAATCATACTGTGTGTCTTCTCTCAGTCTGCCGATTGAGACAGCCATACCGCCCTCAAGATTTCTGTCAAGCTTAGCCTGCGGTCTGTCGTCCTCTGTGAAATAGTTAAGGAACTGTTTCGGAGCGCTTGGGAGGTCAAGTTCCTGCGGAGCGCCCTTGAAGATCTTCCATGCTTCAAGAATTTCTTCCTTGCTTGGCTTGTTATCAAAGCTTACAAAAACAGCAGCAGTGTGACCGTCTGAAACAGGTACTCTTAAGCACTGAGTTGTGATAGCGGGGGAGGATGCGTCAACAATTACATCGCCTTCGATCTTACCCCATATCTTAAGAGGCTCTATCTCGGATTTTTCTTCTTCTCCGCCGATGTAAGGAATCACGTTATCCAGAATTTCCGGGAACGATTCAAAAGTCTTACCTGCGCCCGAAATAGCCTGATATGTGCATGCAAGAGCCTTTGTTACCTTATATTTATCCATAAGAGGAGCAAGTGCGGGAACGTATGACTGAAGCGAGCAGTTTGACTTAACTGCAATAAATCCTCTCTTAGTACCAAGTCTCTTTCTCTGAGCAGGAATGATCTCAATATGATCATCGTTTATCTCAGGAATGACCATAGGAACGTCAGGCGTATGTCTGTGAGCTGAGTTGTTGGAAACAACAGGGCACTCCGCCTTAGCATACTTTTCTTCGAGTGCCTTGATCTCGTCTTTTTTCATATCAACAGCGCAGAATACGAAATCCACCATAGAAGCGATTTTCTCAATATCTTCTTCTGCATTATATACAGTCAGTTCGCCGATGCTTTCAGGCAATGGCTCGGAAAGCTTCCATTTGCCTGCAACCGCGTCCTTGAGCTTTTTGCCTGCCGAACGCGGAGAAGCGGCAACACATACTACGTCAAACCAAGGGTGCTTGTCGAGGATAAGAGAAAATCTCTGTCCTACCATACCCGTCGCACCGATTATACCAACCTTGTACTTTTTCATCAAAAAAACTCCTTCACTCTTTGCAATATACCGAAACAGAAAGCAAAAGCATCTGCTCATACGCAAATATTAAATTTAAACAAACATTAAAAAAACCGGTTGACAACCGGTCCATCATACAATATAATAAGAATGTTGGCAAATTCAATTTGCCGATAGCACTCCATCATACTTAATGATGACAACCGATAATCTGTTAAATTATCAGTCAGCAAAGGTGTCCCATTCCTTCACTTCGGCAGTTTCGCCTTTCGCATTACCCCATAAGCACCGGGCTGCTTTAGCGTACGTAAAACGCAGCGCAGGGAAATGTTAATCATCTTGACCGCACCTCTATCTGTTCTGTTTAATGATAACAAATATTTTCTCACTTGTCAATACATATAGCGAGATTTTTTTTAATATTTTGTAAATTAACGTAATATAGAATACAGGAGAATTGAAAATGCTTGATTTAAAAAATATGAGAAGATCAGACTTCTACTATGATTTGCCGCAGGAGCTTATAGCGCAGACACCTGTGGAGCCGAGAAATTCCTCTCGGATGTTATGTCTTAACAGAGATAACGGAGCTGTCTCACACGACTATTTCTATAATCTATGCGATCATTTGAGAAAAGGTGATTTGCTTGTGCTCAACGATTCCCGAGTGTTGCCTGCAAGAATTTACGGAGAAACTGAGGATACTCACTCCTTTATAGAGTTTCTTTTAGTTGAACAGCGCGGAAACCTCGAATGGGAAATACTATGCCGTCCCGGTAAGAAAGCAAGGGTAGGCAGACGTTTTGTGTTTGGCGGGGGACTTCTCACTGCGGAGATCACCGAAGTTCTTGAGGACGGAAACCGCATAGCCAAATTTGAATGTGAGGGAAGTTTCTTTGCGGCTCTTGATGAAATTGGTCAAATGCCTCTGCCGCCCTACATAACCGAAAAGCTTAAAGATAAAGAGCGCTATCAGACAGTTTATTCAAACGAGATAGGTTCTTCCGCGGCTCCTACGGCGGGACTTCACTTTACCAGAGAACAGCTAGCCGAAATTGAAAAATCTGGTGTTAATATTGCATATGTTACTCTTCATGTGGGATTAGGAACATTCCGCCCGGTGAAAGAGGACAAAGTACTTGACCATAAAATGCACAGAGAGCATTATGAGATACCAAAGCGTACCGCAGACCTTATTAATGAGACGAAAGCTAACGGAGGACGTGTTATAGCAGTAGGTACTACTTCCTGTCGTACTCTGGAAAGTGTTGCTTCATTCTACGGTGAGATAAAACCCTGTGACGGATATACGGATATATTTATCTATCCGGGATTTGAATTTAAAGTTCTTGACGGACTTGTAACAAATTTCCATCTTCCCGAAAGTACACTTATAATGCTTGTTTCAGCTTTTGCAGGTTATGATAATACTATGAATGCATATAGAACCGCTGTTGAGGAAAAATATCGTTTCTTCAGCTTTGGTGACAGTATGTGTATTTTAAGCGATTGATATTTCGGAGATGAACTTACGATGAATACTGAAAAAGCTGTCAATGACAGGTGGTATATGTTCGACAACCTGAAATTCCTGCTGATAATGCTTGTAGTTATCGGACATTTTGCGGATATACTGTGCGTCAACATTTACGGAGAATACGCAGGAGATCCGACATTGCCAATATCGGATATTTTCAATAAGATATATTTGTTCATATATGCCTTTCATATGCCGTTGTTTATGTTTCTGTCAGGTCTGTTTTTTAAGGACGGCGAAAAGCTGAACAGCGTAAAGGTTATGAGATATTTTGTAATGGGCATTCTGCTTAAAATGCTGCTGTACCTTTCTATGGTAGTGTTCAGACCCGATTTCAAAAAGGACGTCCCCATAGATTTCAGTCTTATAGGCGGTGACGGTGCATATTGGTATCTTATTGCATTGGCGGCGTTCGTAGTTATAGTACATGCTGTAAGAAATATAAGTCCGTGGCTCGTTATGAGCCTTGCTATCCTGCTTAATTTTTTCTGCGGATATGACAATTCGATAGGAGACGACTTTACGTTATCAAGAATTATTGTTTTCTTTCCTTTTTTCTATGTCGGATTTCTGATAGATCCTCAAAAGCTTGCTGATATTTTCACTAAATTTTATATGCGCATAATGGGAATTATACTGTTAGCTGTATGGGCATATTTCTCTTTTGTAAAGCTGGACTTAACTTATCCGCTCAGAGGAATTTTCACTGGCAGAAATTCGTTTGACAGCGTATCTGAAACTACAGGTATCGCCATAGGCTGGGAGCACCGACTGCTTGTAATGTCTATATCTTTCGTACTTTGCTTTGCTGTACTAGCATTGGGTGTTAACAGAAAAATCCCTTTTATAACAAATGCAGGTTCAAGGACGTTACAGGTCTATTTCTGGCACAGAACGGTGCTGTATGCATTGGTGTATTTTGAATATCCACAGAAATTGGCTAAATATTTTCCTGATAATTACAGGCTTTACTATATTCTGACTTCTGTTGTTCTTACTTTTGTTTTGTCATTGAAACCCTTTGGAGTACCTCTTGACTGCATAATGAAACATATCGGAAAAAATAAAGGAGCTGAAAAAAATAATGAATAAATATTTTAAAAGTATAATTGACTCAGACCTGTGCGCAGTTGTTATCTGCAATTTACAGCACGAGATAATTTATATGAATCCTGCGGCGGCTGAGAGATATTTCAAGAGAGGAGGCGCCGCTCTTGTTGGGAAGTCGCTTTTGAACTGTCATAATTCTCAGTCCAACGAAAAAATCATACAGGTTATAGAATGGTTTAAAAAGGATAAGTCAAACAACCGTGTATTTACATTCCATAATGAAAAGGAAAATAAAGATGTTTATATGATCGCCCTGCGTAACGACGGCGGTGAGCTTATAGGCTATTACGAAAAGCATGAATACAGAACTCCTGAAAGTATGAAGTTATACGATCTGAGACAAGAGAACACATAATGAATTCTATCATAAAGCTTAAGCTTCCGGAAAGCTGCCGGATACTTGTAGTCAGCGATATACATACCTGCTGTGATCTGCTTGACAGTCTGCTGAAAAAAGTAAATTATAAAGCAGGAGAGGACTACCTCATAATCGCAGGCGACATTATGGAACATCTCAGCAATAACATAAATACGCTGAAATATATCTATAATCTTTGTCAGAATGAGCGCGTTTACTGCCTTATGGGCAATAACGATACCTATGCGGCAAGAATGGCTTTTACTTATCCGTATGAGAGATTCGCAGAGAAGTTTTATACTGTCAAATACGGGCATGAAAACGCTTTTCTGCAAATGGCAAAGAGCGTAGGATACGATCACTGTACAGAGGAAAACTGGCTTGATATAAGAAAAGCCGTGATTGACAAGTACGGAAAAGAGCTTGAGTTCCTCCGTGATCTGCCGATATGCCTTGAAACGGAAGAATACGTTTTCGTACACGCAGGACTTGAAAACCGTCCCGACTGGCGGAATACAGACGATACATACGCTATGACGGCAAGCTGGTTTTTAAGACAGGAAAATCCGACAGGGAAGTGGCTTGTTTTCGGACATTTTCCAACATATAATTATGAGAATGCCAATGCGGCTGCTCTCCCGATAATTGACGAGAAAAAGAAAATGATCTGCATAGACGGAGGGCTGTCGATAAAACAAGCCTGTCAGATGAATTTTCTGGTTATCCATAAGAACGGTGACAGCTATACGCATGAGGTCGTCTGGGATACTTTCTTTGAAAAACGTATTGTAAATTCGGATTTTTCCTGTGAATTAAAGCCAGTTTATACAGACTGGAGCAATCAGGATATTGTTATTCTTGAGGATACGGGCTATATAGTAAAGGTAAGGGATAATGTTACAGGCAGAGAGGGATATATTCCTAAACGTGAGATTTTCAGCTTTGACGGAAGTTTTCATATTTATCAGTTTCTGTCGTCATTCCCGACTGTAAGGAAAGGCGAGCGGGTTTCCTTGTGTTCCGAAGATGAGACAATGACCTTGGTGATAACTGAAAACGGAACCATAGGCTGGCTCCCGTCGGAAATAATTGAAAAATAAAGGAGAGAAAATAAATGTATACGCTTCTGAAACAGGAGGGTGCGGCAAGACGCGGACAGTTTGAGACTGTCCACGGTACGATACAGACACCGGTATTTATGAACGTAGGCACTGCCGCCGCTATCAAAGGCGGAGTATCCTCGATAGATCTGAAAAACGAGCTTAAAACTCAGGTTGAATTGTGCAATACATATCATCTGCATGTTCGTCCAGGTGACGATATTATTTACAAAATGGGCGGACTTCATAAGTTTATGAACTGGGACAAGCCAATTCTTACGGACAGCGGCGGATTTCAGGTATTTTCTTTAGCCAAGCTGCGTAGAATTAAAGAGGAGGGCGTGTACTTCAATTCTCACGTTGACGGAAGAAAGATATTTATGGGTCCCGAGGAGAGTATGCAGATACAGTCGCACCTTGCCTCAACTATTGCAATGGCTTTTGATGAGTGCGTTGAAAATCCTGCGGAGCATGCATATTCAAAAGCCTCCTGTGAAAGAACTACCCGTTGGCTTGAACGCTGTGTGAACGAGCAGAAAAGGCTTAACTCACTTGAAAGTACGATAAACAGAAATCAAATGCTGTTCGGAATAAATCAAGGCTGTACATATGACGATCTGCGTATTGAGCATATGAAGGCTATTCGTGAATTCGACTACTGCTCAGGATTTGCGATCGGAGGACTTGCCGTCGGAGAGCCTACCGAGATCATGTATCACATTATCGAGCAGGTAGAGCCTTTTATGCCAAAGAATAAACCCAGATACCTTATGGGTGTAGGTACGCCGCAGAATATCATAGAGGCGGTTTACAGAGGGATAGACTTCTTCGACTGCGTAATGCCCAGCAGAAATGCGCGGCATGGCACGCTGTTCACTTGGAGCGGTATTGTTCATATTGCCAATAAAAGATATGAGACAGATCCGCGTTCTGTGGACAGTCAATGCGATTGTCCATGCTGTAAAAATTTTACCCGAGCATATCTGAGACATCTTTTTAAAGCGGACGAGCAGCTTGCCGGCAGACTTGCAGTTATGCACAATTTGTATTTCTACAACACGCTAACCGAAAAAATCAGAGAAGCTCTTGATGAGGGGCGCTTTACCGAATTCAGAAATCAATATTCTGGATTACTTGCCTCAAAGTGCGAGGACTGATTAAGGATAAATCAAATTCAAGGACTGTACAAAGAAAATCCAACTTTGTACAGTCCTTTTTGTTTGTCAAATTTTATTGTTTGGAGGAATTTTATGACGCTGATTGAAATTATCATTATAGGTATCAGCCTAGCTATGGACGCATTTGCCGTATCTGTTTCAAATGGAATGTGTACGAAAGGGCAGCGTTTTTTTAACGCTTTGCTGTGCGGAGTTGTTTTTGGCCTGTATCAAGGCGTAATGCCTGCTATCGGTTATACGCTGGGTTCGGGTTTCGGTGAGAAAATTGAAAGATATGATCATTATATTGCATTGATTTTGCTGGGCTTTATTGGAGTTAAAATGATATGGGAGGCTCTTTGTGACAGCCGAAAAGCTTCAGAAAGCAGGCTAACTATTCCAATGCTTTTGGTACAGGGTCTTGCAACCTCAGTTGACGCTCTTGCTGTAGGTGTAAGTTTGGCTGCGCTTTCGGCTGATATAGTATTGTCTTCTGCTGTAATTTGTGTAATAACGCTTTTTATTGCGTTTTGCGGATATTACATTGGCTCAAAATTTGGCAGCTTTTCATCGGACAAGGCTGAGATCGCGGGAGGAACGGCTCTTATTCTCATTGGAATACGTATTTTCCTGTCACATATACTGTAATTTGTTTTCGAGAAAAAAATATTCATAAAAATATGTGTTTTTGTGATTAAATAATGAATTATAAGTTAATAAATAGGATTGCTGACGTTCATAATAAGTACATATAATGATAGTATAATAATTTAGACAAGTGTATAAAATTTATATTATTGTATAAAATCATGCTCGTTGTAAAAAGGATGACAGATGATGAAAAAACTTTATATATTTGATTTGGACGGTACATTGGTTAATTCACTTTATGATCTGGCGGACTCTATGAATTTTGTACTTAAAAAATATGGGTATCCTGTTCATGACGCTGAGAAATACAAATACTTTGTTGGCAACGGAACCATGAAGCTCGTTGAGCGGGCAATTCCCGAAGGCGTGAGAACAGACGAAAAGATACGCATTCTTCACAGTGAATTTTCAGAGGAGTATACCAGAAGGTCGGTAGAAAAAACTCGTCCGTACGAAGGTATTATACAGCTTTTGTATAAGCTGAAAGAAAACGGATGTCTGTTGGCTGTTGCGTCAAATAAGCCTGATAAATTTTCAAAATATATTGTAGACACTCTTTTCGGAACCGAGATTTTCGATATTGTTTCAGGTAAAAAAGAGGGTGTTCCTGCAAAACCTGCTCCCGATATAGTTTTTGATATTTTGAGCAAGCTTGATGTTTCATCCGAAAATGCACTAATGACAGGCGACTCAAACGTAGATGTGCTTACCGCTCATAACGCGGGATTGAAGTGTATAGGCTGCACATGGGGATTCAGAGGAAGACAGGAACTTATAGATGCAGGAGCAGACGTAATTGCTGACGATCCTGCTGAAATATGGGATCTAATATAATTTGGAGGACGTAAAATGAATGATTTTTACAAGCAGTTTGTTAACGAAGACTTTGATGAAAACGGCGTACTCAACAAATTTGAGCTTGTGTTAAATGAAAATTTTAACTTTGCTTATGATGTAGTAGACGCTATAACGGATATACAGCCTGAAAAGAAAATGCTTTATTGGGTGAACGAACACGGCGGGGAGAGAGAATTCACATATAAGGAGATGTCCGAACTTAGTAATCAATGTGCAAATATGTTGATTGATCATGGTTTGAAAAAAGGCGATATGGTCATGGCTGTTCTGAAAAGGCATTATGAATTCTGGATACTTGCTTACGGTCTCATGAAAATCGGCGGAGTACTCATTCCTGCAACAAGCCAGCTTATGAAAAAGGATTACACATATCGATTCAACGCCGCTACAGTTAAGTATATTGTTGCAACCTTTGAAGATGAGGTTACAGAACATATAGACGACGCTTGTGAGGAATACGATGGAATTTTGGAAAAGTTTATAGTTCACGGTGAAAAAAAAGGCTGGACTGATTTTATGTCCGAGCTGAAAAAATATCCAAAGAACTTGGATAGAGTGCCAAATTCAAAGGACGATCCTATGCTTGCATATTTCAGCTCAGGTACAACGGGTTATCCTAAAATGGTGCTTCATGCTTATGCTTATGCGGCAGGTTCCATTTCTACGGCAAAGCATTGGCACCATATTGACGAGAACTCGGTACATCTGACAGTCTCCGAAACAGGCTGGGCAAAATGTGCGTGGGGAAAAATGTTTGGTCAGCTTACCTGCGGAGCAGAAGAATTTATTTACGACTTTGACAGATTTAATGCGGACAAGCTTATGGCAGTTCTGGAGAAGTACAACATAACGTCTTTCTGTGCACCGCCGACTATGTATAGATTTTTTATAAAAACTGGTCTTGAAAAGTACAACCTTTCTAAGCTTAAATATTCCTGCGTTGCCGGAGAAGCTCTCAATGCGGAGGTTTACAACCGCTGGAAGGAATATACGGGACTTGATCTTATGGAAGGCTTCGGTCAGACGGAAACGGTTGTTATCGTAGCTAATTTCTACGGAATGACTCCCAAGCCGGGTTCAATGGGAAAACCTTCACCAATGTACAATGTCGATATTATCAAAGAGGACGGCACAAGCTGCGGAGTTAACCAGACTGGCGAGATAGTGATCCGAGCTGAAAAAGGCAAGCATCCTGCGTTGTTCAGAGAGTATTACAGAAGTCCAGAACTTACAGATAAAGCATGGGCAGGCGGTGTTTATCACACAGGCGATACAGCTTACAAAGATGAAGACGGTTATTTCTGGTATGTAGGAAGAACCGACGATCTCATAAAAGCCTCCGGCTATCGTATAGGCCCGTTTGAAATAGAAAGTATTCTTATGGAGCATCCTGCAGTAATGGAATGTGCAATAACTGCCGCAGACGATGCAATACGTGGAAAAGTAGTAAAAGCAACGATTGTTCTTACTAAGAATTATCAGCCAAGTGATGAACTTGCAAAAGAGCTTCAGAACTATGTAAAAAAATCAACTGCTCCATATAAATATCCCAGAATTGTAGAATTTGTTGAAGAACTTCCCAAAACCATCAGCGGTAAGATTCGTAGAGTTGAGATAAGGGAGAATGATGCAAAGCATTGATTCAAAAACTTAACCGAACTGCATAAACGAACAATGACAAAAACAACCTCCTATGGTATATAAAGAATCATAGGAGGTTTATTATGGGAAATATATCTATATACAGGAATACGAGAAAAATCAGTGGAATATATTTTCAAAAATATTGTGGTGATTGTTGCCGTGGTATATCTTAAAGAAATTCTTGACTTCAAGCAGATAATATGATATAATTTAAATATACAATACATGATGTAGTGATTATCGTATTTGAAACAGGACGTGAAAGGTCATATGATTATGTATTGCCTGACGAATTTAATCACGATTCATACGCATATAACCGTGCTATTCAAAAGATCTTAGGTCGCGATCTCTTAATTACTCATTAACACATTGGGTATTATAAATAGCATTTATTGGGGGTTCAGCTATGGCAGGCGTGTTTTTCATTGCTATTTTCGTTTTAATATTGCTGGCGTTCATAGTATTTTGTTTTTACGGTTTGGTAATGCAAGGTTCTGCAGCAAAAAAAGGCAGACGGGTTGACGCAAGAGTACTGTCATGTGAAGTAAAACTCATGTCAGATATAGACGGAAACGAATTCAGTTACTATATTGTAACAGTAGATTTCTATGGTCTAAACGGTGAAACGATAGTTAAGACCGTTAAAACAAAGAAAAGATACATGGAAGGAACTATTATTCGTTCTATGTATCTTGATAAAGAAGATCAGCTTTGGCTGGATATGGATGCTTCAGTAAAGAACAATAACAGCGCAAGGCTTATGAAGTTTATTGTTTTTTTAGTTGCGTTTTTGATTTTTGCAATTGCTCTGTTTTACATTAAGTTTTCCGAAGCAAGCATAGAAGAAAGCATAATAGAAGAAAATATAACAGGGCGATTCAAGGAATTATTTGGTTACATTATTGGTATTATTTTTATTGGGATCGGAATACTGGGCATTAGAAAAAAGCTTAAGTTTAAAAAAGATATCCACAATATGACAGTTATAGATGGCACTCAAGTAGACTTTTACGTCATTAACAAAAGAGATATTGGTGAACCTAACGAATATTATCCTATATATGAGTTCGAGTTAATGGGAGAGATCCACAGATACCAATCTAATATTGGCGGCAGTCTAAAAAAATATCGTAATATCGGACGTAAAGTACACATAATTATAAATTCGGAAACGGGAAAGGTAATGTGCAAGGAAGATGAGCTTGCTAAGAACTTCTCGTATCTTATATTCGGTGTGATCGGTGTATTGGTGTTGCTTATTATGCTGAGCTGCAGCTTCGGCTTGTTTAAAATCAACTTGTAATGTATTTACAGAAACGTTTTTATATATGTTTAAAATTCTTTGGACTCTCAGCTCAGCTGAGAGTTTTCATTTTAGAACATCAAAATGATAAAGCTTTCTCAGCAAGTATACAATGTTTTGTGGAGAATATTAATCTGTTTAGACCTTAAATTTCTTAAACATATTTACAAAAATGGTGCAATCAAAGGAAAAAAGTAAATTAAAAAGTTTGCAAGACAAAAAAATATAGTTTTGGTTTTTGTCTTATTTTTCGGAATATTTTTCTTTATTAATAAAATCTCACCGATAAAATGTGCAACTAAAAATGCACACAAGCTAACTCTGCTAAAAATGGATATTTCTTCAAACTTTTCGCCGTTTGGTAATGTCATCAACAAAAAAAGCATAATGAACCAAGCTATAAAACAATATAAAAAATTCAGAACAAAAAACCAAAATAAATTTCTGTTTGAAAGATATTTTCTTTTTATAAGAATTTTAAATTTTTTCAATTTATTGCTCAAATGTTTTTCACCTCACGATTAATATAGTTCATACTTATTTCACTGTTGAAATCTATATTAAAACTTCCTGCCATATTATTCAATATATTTTTCAAATCTCTTAGCGTTGTAGTAATTGTAATAATCCTATAATGAAGATTTTCATCAAATGCAGTGTTACAGGCTTTTGATGTTAGTACTTATAATCCTATCAGGCTTGTATAATAACGACTTAGCTTAACAGCGGAGCTTTTCACAATCTCGTCCGCTCTGTCTGAAACTGCTCTATTGGCAAAAATACCTTTTTCGGAAAGTTCTGCCGCCATTTTTGCGTATTCAACCGCTTTCTGGTTATCGGATATATTTTCTGACTTAGCTAAAGCGTCCGAAAGTTCCAGATATGCAAGAGCTTTAAGCGCCGTACATTCATCTGAGTAATCCTTATCAGTTCCGCTTGCAATAACAGCTTTATAATCTCCTGCAAGATACTGACGTTTCATAGCCGTATATCCAGATGTATTACCGCTTTCTCCTACGCTTAATGTCTCAAGCTGAATATCCAGTACATTGCAAAGATATTCGAGTGTTTTTATTGACGGCATTGCCGCTCCGCTTTCTATCTGACTTAACATATTGCGTGTGATAAAATTCCCTACAACTTCGTTTTGAGTCATCTTTTTGGCAAGTCTTGCCTCTTTGATCATCTTCCCTATATTTTGCGTATCCAATATTATCCCTCCTTTGCAAAGAGTTAGTAAATTTAATTTACTTTAATGATAGCATATTTTTTTGCTGATTGCAAGCATTTTATAAAAATTTAACATTTGCATTGTTACACTTAAATAAGAAATAAATATCAGCTTGTTGAAAAAGTCTAACCGTAAATTAAAGCACAGAGTCAAGCGCTTGCAGGGGTCGAGGGGGCAGCGCCCCTCGACGATTCCGCAGGAGCGACCCCCCCCTACGCAGGAGCTCCGCACAGGGTGAATGTGATGTTTATAGTCAGACTGAAATATAAAAATCTTAAAATATTTGCCAAAAGCTCTTGACAAGTTTGGAAATTTGATATATAATTTATTCAATGATATAAGTAAATTAAATTTACATCATTGTTAAGGAGGTGGTAAATATGTTTGAAAACTTCAGCCAGTGGTGGGATACACTGAGCAGTCTTTTAAAGGTACTTTACTGTATTGCTTTTCCTTCGACTTTCCTGCTGATCATTCAGACTATCATGTCTATGTTCGGAGCTCATGACGGTGGTATGGGACATAATATAAGCGATACTTCCGGTCTTGATCTTGACGCTGATATATCGGACGGTCATGTCTTTGATTTTCATCACGACATAGGCGATATTGACGGCGGCGATCCGTCGGACTTTACGTCAATGAGACTTTTTACGCTGCAAACTATTGTGGCGTTCCTGACGGTATTCAGCTGGTCGTCTATCGTACTGGTCGGCTCGGACGTTCCCTCAGCCCTCGCTGTTGCCATAGGTGCAGTTCTGGGAATTGTAACAATGGTGCTGGTAGCTAAAATTATTCAGATATCCACAAAGCTTACGGAAAACGGAACGGTCAATCTGAAAAATGCAATAGGAGAAACTGCGACGGTGTATGTTCCCTGTCCGCCTAAAAATCAAGGAATGGGTAAGGTCACTATCACATTGCAGGGACAGCTGATGGAACTTGGTGCATTCAACAGCGGTGACGAAATGCTTGCTACAGGTACTCAGGTCACGGTCACAGACGTCAGGGGTGACGATGTGATAGTTGAAAAAGAATAACTAAAAAAGATAAAAAATACCTAAGGGAGAAACTAAAGCTATATCAGAACAGAGAGAAGATAGAAATGGAAGTTCAGGCAATTATTGTTTTTGTTATAATCATTATCGGTATTGCGGCTGTTCTCATCAGAGTATTTATAAGCAGTCCGCCGGAACAGATAAAATCTAATGAAAAACTGCTGAACGAGGCTGCCGAAAACGGTCAGATAATTTTTGCTGAGGTCGTAGGAATGGAAACTGCGGAAACTTGGAAAATCAACAGAGATAAGTATATAAATTTCAGAATTTACCGAAGTCCGTGTGAAACTAATTATGATGAAATCAAAGGAAAAGAAACAAATGTAATCAATATGATGATAGACGCTTATCACGACGTTCCCGACAGCAGGACGTCATATAAGCCGATTTTCAGTTTTTCGGCAGGAAATGAAAAATATACTGTTCCTTACTGCCGTTTTATAGACGAAAAAGAGTTTGATCTTAAGGACGGAGACAGAGTCAGGATAGTATATTGCAAATCTTCGCCTGAACTGTACATTATGCAGTCAGATAAAAAATCTTATTGCTATCTTCCTAAAATCATGAGCAATACAGAAAAAGGAAACTGAAAATGAAATTCAAAAACATGAATGTTTCAGCGTATAACATCATTCCCCAAAGCTACAGCGAAACTGTAATGAGTGGAGAAATATTATATAAAATAATCATTTTATATACGAAAGGAAGTTCAGATTAAAGGACGGAGACAGCGTAAGGATAGTGTGCGCAAAACACAATCCGCGGTTTTATATCATTCACGGAGATACGGAAAGTTACAGCTATCTTAAATATGTTCTCGGTAAGTGATTGACAGATCAAATTAATTCTGTTACAATATAATTATAAAAAATAAAAAAGGAGAAATCAATATGGGTTACGAAACAGTAATTATTGTATGCGTGATAGTTGCCGTGCTGTTTGCGGCGCTTATGGCAATTTTATCCCGTTACAGAAAATGTCCGTCTGACAAGGTACTTGTTATCTACGGTAAGGTAGGTACGGATAAGAACGGTCAGACAAGAAGTGCGAAATGTATTCACGGAGGCGCGGCTTTTATCGTGCCGATAATCCAGTCATACGAATATATGGACTTAACTCCTATATCTATCAACGTTGACCTTAAAAACGCTCTTTCCAAGCAGAATATCCGTATCGATGTTCCGTCGAGATTTACAGTCGGTATTTCCACTGAGCCGGGCGTAATGCAGAACGCCGCTGAGAGACTTCTCGGTCTTAAGCTTATGGAAATTCAGGAGCTTGCTAAGGATATTATTTTCGGTCAGTTAAGACTTATCATTGCTACAATGGATATCGAGGAGATCAACTCCGACAGAGATAAGTTCCTGCTTGCAGTTTCAAACAACGTTGAAATTGAACTTAAGAAAATCGGTCTTAAGCTTATCAACGTTAACGTTACGGATATTACAGACGAATCGGGTTACTTAGAGGCTCTCGGTAAAGAGGCGGCGGCTAAGGCTATCAATGACGCTAAGAAATCCGTTGCCGAAAAGCACAGAGACGGTGAGATCGGTCAGTCCCACGCACAGAAGGAACAGCGTATTCAGGTCGCTGCTGCCAATGCGGACGCTATCAAGGGTGAGAACGACGCTAAGGTCGCAGTTGCGCAGTCCGACGCTGAAAGACGTGAGCGTGAGGCTGAGTCCCTCAGACTTGCTACTGCGGCTGAAGCTGTACAGGCAGCCAAGGCTAAGCAGGAAGCTTACATAGCTCAGCAGGAAGCGGAGCAGACAAGAGCTCAGCTGGAAAAAGCTACTCAAACAGCAGATGTTATCGTAAAGGCTCAGATATCAAAACAGCAGGCTGAGATCGAGGCTGAGGCGCAGGCTGAAGTTACAAGACGTAAGGCTAAAGGTGAGGCTGACGCTATTTTTGCTAAAATGGAGGCTGAGGCTAAAGGTAACCAGGAGATACTCACCAAGCAGGCAGAGGGTATGAAACAGCTTGTTGCGGCGGCAGGCGGAGACGCAGACGCGGCAGTAAGACTTATTGTAGCCGACAAGCTTGAACAGCTTGTTGCTATTCAGGTAGAGGCTATCAAGAATATCAAGATCGACAAGATCACTGTCTGGGACAGCGGAAAAGGAGCAGACGGAAAAGGCTCTACCGCAAACTTTCTAAGCGGACTTATGGAGTCTGTACCTCCGCTTAACGATCTGTTCAATCAAGCAGGTATGTCGCTCCCCGACTTTTTAGGCAAGGACATAAACGATGCTATTAAAAAGTCTCAGGAGGAAGCTGTTAAAAGAGTTACCGAAGAAGCGGAAACTGTTGATCCTAATGATGTTGAAGTAATTGAACCTAAACATAAATAAACGAATATCAAAGGCTGCGTTTTTGCAGCCTTTTTATTTTTTATCTACTATTAATGTAATTCTACAAATTGATTATTAAATAAGAATTAAAATATATAATTATTGACATAATGCCATTTTATGTTATAATGAAACATATAAAAAAACAATAAGTAAATTAAAGTTTTAGTATTTTATTTGAAGCTTTCCCATAATAAGATAGTTAAGTAAATAATATTCTTTTTTGCTAAGATGTTCTGTAAATGTTACAATATCCAAAGTAAATAATTGGGCAGCATATTGACAAAATATTGTATTTAAGCATTAATATAATGCTAAAAAAATAAAAATTAAAGGAGTTATGTAATATGAAAAGTATTATAAGAAAAGCAATTTCTGTTTCTGCGGCAATGGCTTTGTCTGCTGTTAGTATAAGTTCCGTTGCAGCAGAGGGTGATGCTATCAACGGCAATATAAATAAGCCGTATCTGAACATCAATGTTACAGGAGAGGACACCGAGAATCTGGAATACAAGCTTGTGGACAGTGAAGGCAATACCGTAGCAAGCTGGATAGACGGCGATTTTGTAAATGCAGATGTTTCGGGAGTTGAGAACATTACAGGTATAACGGACTTAAGCGAACTTGCTACAGACACATTCACAGTCGGCGAAAGCTATTTATACGGATACAATGAAAATAATTCTAAGTTTAAGTCTTTTGATGTATATAAAGACGGGGAATTATTGTATATTTATGCTCGGTTAATCTTAGATTTTGAATTAAGAGAAAAATACTGTATATCTTCAACTGTGCCGGAAACCTTAGATCTTCAATTAGGACATACATACACTTTGGATACAAATGTATATGAAAATTATGAACAGACTGATTTGACCATTGACGCAGGTGAATACGCTGTTATTGTTGACAGCGCTTACGCTGACAAAACGTATACTACAGGCGTTGGCATAGGCGGTAGTATTTCGAATCCTGACTCTGAATATGCTTTTGAAACAATGACGTCAGGCGTCAATATATTCAATAATCTTCCGGTCGGTACTCACAAGCTTTATGTAACCCGTCC
>CAYNPW010000018.1:0-23824 GCA_964399215.1 uncultured Ruminococcus sp.
AAGAGTTTTTTAAGTTTTGCTGAGATTTGGGGGATTAAATCAGTGTTTCCTTAAAAATGACAGTTATATTGATTTTACAGAGGCTATGGGCGACATTCTGGCAGAGTCTCAGGCTTGGGCAAGAAACGAGGATGTTTATGTTGCCCGGGAAAGCGATGTTGTTAAGAGTGACAACTCATGGACGATCTCTTATCTTAATATAGACCTTTCAAAGAATAGCAGTGTCGCTATCCCATACAGTATTCTTTCTCAGGTGGACAGAATAAATATTGTGGGAATAGAAGATATGGATCAGCTTGCAAAGGGCGGCTACACTATTTCGTTTATTGATGTAGGAGACAATCCGATCTCACTTACAGGCGGATATGCAGGCCCGGGAAGCGGAAAGATAAATATTTCCCTTAACGGCGGTACTGACTCAAACTCAGGAAATCTTTCAAATGCATTTAAAGAAATTTCAGGTACAGAGCAGGGCGGTCAGCTTAATCTTACAGGTATGAATTTTGTAATAAATTTCCCTGATGCAAAAGAAGTAGAATATGAGTATGCTACAGGACATGTAGTAGCTCCTGTCGGAAACGTAAATCTTGTCGGAGGAAACAGCGAGGGCGGAATAATTGCCGGCGGAAATATTACTACTGCGGGCGAGGCACACTTTTTCCCATACAATGCTCCGGGAGCAAGAAACGTTAAAGACGATAACAGCAGCAAGCCAGACGACAGCAAGGTTGATGATTCCGGTGATGTAGACGATACAAGCAAGCCAGACGACAGCAAGGTTGATGATTCCGGTGATGTGGATGATACAAGCAAGCCATACGACAGCAGCTGACGATTCCAACGATGTAGAAGACAACAGCAATACTGATAACGCCGGCAATGCAGACGATAACAGCAGCGAAATCGACAGCAACAGCAGCAGTTCATCTTCAAACGCAAACAGCAAGACCGATAATGCCAATAACAGTAAAACAACTTCTTCAAAGGCTCAGAATGCGGCCTCCTCAAAGTCACCTGAGACAGGTGCGGACGGCTTCGCAGGAATATCGGCGGCTGTAGTCCTTACAGGCGCGGCGGCAATTTGCGCAAGCAAAAAGAAAACTAACAACAAAGACTAATCGTTAAAGATTATGAACGCTCCGAAAATTTTCGGAGCGTTCTTTGCATTTTTCTGTAAAACCGCTTGCAAAATTCCGATAAATGAGATATAATATCTTTAACGGGACATACAGGCAAAGGAGATGAGCAAATGGACAGTTTTATTTTGTGTCAGGGCGTAAGTGTAAACGGCGCGGATAATCTGATGTCCTGCTACAGGACAAATGAAAACGGTATAAGCGGACTTCTCAGCTGCGACGTTATGGCGGACTGTGTAACTGACTTTATAAAGCTTATTCCCGAGCCTGTGTTTTTCTTTATTGAACTCCCACGGGAGAACAGCGAGGACTACGACACCTATTACCTTGATAACTGCACAAAGGATGTTGCTCATGCGATCATGAAGCGCTACGGCGATCTGCTAATAAACGACGGAGTATCAAGGTTCGGATTTGGCTCTCATAAGACCGATGAGGAGATATACTTTACTGATTTTCAGGAATTTATGATCTATTCTCCTCAGAGGAATAAGCTGGCAGAGCTTATGGCTAATGTCGGGGCTGAGCCTTCAGATACCCCTTGCTCTATATGGGACTTACTGTCGGAGGACAATGAGGGCAGTCTGTCTGTTGTTGAGACGGAGGGAGAAACTGTTTTTGACATTCCCGTCAATCTAAAATCGGAGGGGATGTATAAAGCGACCTGATTGCCTGTTTTGCAAAATTCAATATATACGGAGGTAATAAATATGAACATATGGCATGATATTTCGCCGAAGGCGATCAACAAGGATAAGTTTACCGCAGTCATTGAAATCCCCAAGGGCTCAAAGGTAAAGTATGAGCTTGACAAAACGACTGGACTTTTGAAAATGGACAGAATTCTCTATACCTCGACCCATTATCCTGCAAATTACGGATTTATTCCCAGAACCTATGCAGAGGACGGCGACCCGTTGGACGTACTGGTGCTTTGCTCCGAAACTCTCGAGCCTATGTCGCTGGTTGACTGCTATCCTATCGGCATGATCATGATGATGGATAACGGGGCTGCGGACGAAAAAATAATATGCATTCCTTATAACGACCCGACCTACAACGTTTATAAGGACATCAGTGAGCTGCCTAAGCATATTTTTGATGAGATGTCTCACTTCTTTACGGTATATAAAGCGCTGGAGCATAAAGATACGGTAATTGACGACGTTAAGGCGGTTGAGGACGCAAAAGATACTATCCAGAACTGCATTGACAGATATGTGGACAGCTACTGTAAATAAAATTTATCAAAAGTCATTCTTGGTTTTGATTCAGGAGTGACTTTTTGTTTACAGCATATTGACTATTTTATTGTTCTCTGATACAATAGCAATATAGATAATGATTTAAAAACAGGTGGTAAAAATGATAAGATTGGCTGTTATTACAGATTTGGAAAGTATTGAACAAGGCTATCGGGAGCATTTTCTGTATGAGAAAATGCATGGAGCATATACGGTCTTTCAAGAGGGCGTCTATCCGACAAGAAAAGACGCAAAAAAAGCTTTGTGTAATAATGCGCTGTATGTCTGCGAGGAAAACGGAGCGGTGCTGGGCAGTATGATCTTGGACGGATATCAGCCCGATGAATACAGAAAAATACGATGGCAAAGCAAAGCGGAAGATGAAAAAGTGAACGTTATTCATCTGCTTATGGTAAGACCTTGCGCGGCAGGAAAGGGCGTAGGTTCAGCGCTTGTGAATTATGCGGCGGAGGTTTCAAAACAGCGCGGCTGTACCGTTATCAGACTTGACACTGGGGAGCAGAATATTCCTGCCGTTTCGTTATACAAAAAATTAGGGTTTCGATTAGCGGAAGCAGCTCCGATGAAAGTCGGCGGTGCGATCTCTCATAAAAGACATTTATTTTTCGAGAAAATTTTGTGATGTAAAATCCTGCGATTATTAGTGCGTTGGAGGAATAGATATGAAAATAAGAAGTTTTCGTGTTTACGCAGAAAAAGTAGATCTGCAGAATGTATTCAAGGAATTTCAAGACAGCATTGATGTGTATTATGTGCAGACATACTCTGACGAGGGAGCGGTTTCTTTTAATGATGTCACGGAATTAAAAGATCTGGGAGTGAATTTCAGAGGTTCTCATATCGGCAATATGCAAATTCTTGCTTTCCCTGAAACGACTAGGTGCTTTTGGCGGAAGATCGAGTGGAGCAGCGGCGGTCAGAGCGGAATACGATATTCCTCTTTATGCGACGGAAATGTAAAGCATATAAATATAGATCTAAACGGAGTTTACAAGGAAAATGCGATTTTTCCCACGGAAATTTCAACGATGCACTATGACGACGAAACGTCAAAAATGTTATACAATGAGCTTAAAAAGATATTCCGCAGACATTCGGCAAGGACTGTAAACGGATATTATATATGTTCAAAAGCCTATGAAAACAGGGGAAATTACAGGTTCTGCACGATAGGTATAGGTTCTCCTGCGGGGTATGATCTAAAGGTTGAATAGCGTGCGGAGCAATATCAGAGATGTCAAAAGCGGAAGGATAAATTCTTTTCGCTTTTTATTTTTGAGTATTTTTCCGCGTTCTTTTGTTCTTTGTGCAATTTGACAATAAAATTTCTGCAAACAGCCGTTTTTTCAACAGCCGAGCTGCTTTTGCGTTGAAAATCTGCTCGTTTTTTTGAAAATTCGGGTCGATTTATCAAAAACATCAAATTGTAATAATTAAATGAAATAACTATTTTAGGCGTAACCATTTATTAACCCAAAAAAGACACAATTTTCTTCTTTATCGACAGATTGTACATGATAAGCTGTCACTATGACGCGGACTCTGTATTTTGTGGAGAAATTATTGAAAATGTATTGACGAACACCAGAAGTTGTGGTACAATAGTAGTTAAAGAAGTTAGTTTTTTTGTTTACGAATTAATTTTACATAAATTTACATTGAATATACTGGAAAAACGCTTGACTAAATATCCGATTTTCAGCTAATGTATTTTACTAGATGTTGTGGTTCGTAAAATTTACAGAATATTTACAAATTACATAAAGGTTACAAAATTCGCTGTCAAGGTTACAAAAAGTGCTTTAAAGCTTGTCAATTTTTGCTGGCAGTCCAATAAAAATCCCTTGAAAAATTTGAGTTTGGGAAAATTTACAGTTGCAATTTTTTTTTGTATAGTGTATAATTAATGTATGGTGGTAAAAAGTGCGATTTGGTGGTAAATAAGTCCACAAAACGCAAAACCAAGCCCAATAACTGCCCGGGAGGTGAACTGCAATGCCTGATAATATTCCGATTAAAAACGACTGCGTCGGCGGTAATGAAGAAATGCTCTTGAAAAATACTCTTATGGGTACATATAATCAAACTATGGACGCTAAGGGAAGAATGAGCTTTCCGGCAAAGCTTCGTGAGATCGTAGGCGAGCGGTTCATTATTACCAGAGGTATCGACGGCTGTCTGTTTGTTTACTCCATTGAGGCTTTTTACGCTAAGACAGAAAAGCTTAAAACCCTCCCTATGGCTAAGGCGAGGAAGCTCCAGCGCAGTTTTATGGGCTGGGCAAGCGAAGTTGAAGCTGATAAGCAGGGCAGAATTCTGGTTCCGCAGGCGTTGAGAGAGCACGCAGGGCTTGAAAAAGAAATAGTTGTTGCGGGCGTTACAGACAGATGTGAGATCTGGTCGAAAGCGCGCTGGGACAGCTTTAATGAGGAAATCGACGACGATGAGCTTATGGACGCTTTGGAGGGACTTGATTTCTAATGGAATTTAAGCATGTTTCGGTTCTTCTTGACGAATGTCTTGAGGGGCTTGCTATAAAGCCTGACGGCGTTTACTGCGACGGTACGGCTGGCGGTGCGGGACATTCCCGCGAGATAGCTAAGCGGCTTGACGGAAATAAGGGCGGCAGACTTATCGCCATAGACAGAGACCCCGAGGCAGTGGCTGCGGCAACCGAAAGATTGGCGGGACTTCCTGCGCAGGTAGTCAGAGGAAATTATTCTGACATAGACGAGATCTTTCATAGACTCGGTATAAAGGGTGCAGACGGAATTCTGCTGGATCTGGGGGTGTCCTCCTATCAGCTTGACAATGCTCAAAGAGGTTTTTCCTATCATGCGGACGCGCCTTTGGATATGCGGATGAGCGGAGAAGGCCTTTCTGCGAAGGATGTTGTAAACGGTTATGATTATCAGGCCCTGGCAAAAATCATTTTTGAGTACGGCGAGGAAAAGTATGCTCGCAGTATCGCTCAGAAAATTGTTAGGATAAGAGAAGAAAAACCTATTGAGACTACTCTTGAACTGGCGGAGATAATAAAATCCGCAGTGCCTCAAAGGGTGAGACGTGAAAAAAATCCCTGTAAGAAAACCTTTCAGGCGATAAGAATAGAGGTCAATGCGGAGCTTGAGCATCTGAGCTGCGCACTGGATAAGGCTTTTGATGTTCTTAATGTGGGAGGACGACTTTGTATCATTACTTTCCATTCTTTGGAGGACAGGCTTGTAAAGCAGAGATTTCAGACTTTTTGCAAAGGCTGTGTTTGTCCGCCGGATTTTCCGGTGTGCATATGCGGACGAACTCCCAGGGGAAAGCTTGTGAACCGTAAGCCTATTGAGGCGGACGATGCTGAGCTTGCAGCTAATAACAGAAGCCGCAGCGCCAAGCTGAGGATCATAGAGAAGATAAAGGATTAAGAATTATAGAGGAAATTTGTGTAAAATTTGGTTTGGACGTTAATCAGAGGTGTTATATATGGCAAAAGATCATAACCTGGCTTACGCTTTACGCGAGGAGGAGCAGGAGGAGCTTCAGACGCAGAGGAACATAAAGCATAAGGTAAATGCGCTGTCTTTAATGGACAGAAGGGTTCTTGCGTTTTCTATCATCGGCATAATCGTTGTGCTTGCTCTTATGGCGGGTATGATTTTCGGTAAGGTTGAGATATCCAGTCTTTACGCTCAGAGAGCTGAGCTTGAGGCACAGCTCACACAGCTTCAAAGCGAGAACGTAAGCCTGCAATCGGAGCTTGCCGAAAAAACCAATATGACAAAGGTTGAAGAGTATGCGGAAAACAATCTCGGGCTACAGAAGCTGGATAAGACGCAGATAGAGTATGTCGAGGTTGAAAAGCAGTCGGTCGCGGAGATAAAAAGCGACGACGATTCGAGCATATTCGTAAAAATAAAGCGTTGGTTCACGTCCGCAATGGAATATATAGGACTTTAGCGCAATAGAATTGTAAGGGAAAGTTAGGGACAAGAAATTTGTGCTTAGCTTTCTTGTTCTATTCTTTAATAAGCATTTTAAGTGCATTTTTGACACGATCAGGCAAAATATTACATAAAAAGGAATGGCTTTTTATGCGTTTTATGTTTAGCAAAGGAGATTATTATGACTGACAAGCCGAGTACTAAGATGATAAAAAGGCTTAATGTATGGCTGTGCCTGCCCGTGCTGGCTCTGCTGATTTATATGATTTTCGGAATATATAAAGTCGCAGTTGCCGAGGGTGAGAAATGGCAGTCTCTGGCAAACTCTCAACAGCTTAAATCTACGTCTGTGCAGGCGTCCAGAGGTACGATGTACGACGCCAACGGAAATGTTATGGCGCAGAGCGCAACGGTCTACACTATTTACTGCGATCCGCAAATGCTGGAAAACCAGCTTGAAGAACGGGACGAATGGATAGAAGAGATCAAGGCGGCTATGACTGAAACCAAAGAAGCCGACAAGCTTGAAGAATTACAGGAAAAGCTGGATAAAGCCCTCACAAGCGAGGAGACCTTTGACGAGCTTGTTGAATTTCTCTCTCTGAAGCTTGAGTTGGATACGTCTGCGGTCAGAGAAAAGATCAGCAATACAGATACGCAGTATGTAGTATTGAAAAAAGATGTTGAAAAGACTCTCAGAGACGAGATAAACGATAAACTCACGGAGCTTTCCGTTGACGGCATAAGAGGGGAGCCTACTACAAAGAGAGTGTATCCTCAGGGAGAGCTTGCTGCCAACGTATTGGGACATACAGATTACGACGGCAACGGAATATACGGTCTTGAGGCATATTATGACGACTATCTTTCGGGCGTTGACGGCAGAGTTGTTACTGCGACGGATAACGACGGCAACGAAATTCCTTACCGATACAAGCAGAGCTATGACGCTCAGGACGGAAACAGCCTTAATCTTAATATTGATATAAATATACAGTACAAATTGGAAAAGGCTTTGGAAGAAGCGTATGAGACCAATATGCCTGCTGATCGTCTCTGCGGTATTATTATGAATCCCAAGACGGGTCAGGTGTACGCTATGGCTACAAAGTACAGCTACGATCCGAACACTCCTGCGAATATTTCGGATAAAACAGTTGCAGCAGAGCTGGCGGGTATGGACGAAGACAGTCAGGAGTACAGCGACAAGCAGCTGGAAGCTTGGTCTGTTCAGTGGAAGAATAAGGCGATCTCGGAGCTTTATTTTCCCGGTTCGGTTTTCAAGATAATTACGGGATCGGCAGCGCTGGAGGAAAAGGCTATCACTCTAAACGATACATTTACCTGCAACACTCAGATACAGGTTGAGGACAGAACAATTTCCTGCTGGTCTACAAACGATCATGGCTCACAGGATCTTGCAACTGCTATGCTTAACTCATGCAATCCGGCTTTTGTGCAGATCGGCTTGAAACTCGGCGCCGAGAATTTCAGAAAATATTTTGACGGCTTCGGATATTCCGAGCTTACGGGAATAGACCTTCCGGGCGAAGTAAATTCGATCAGTATGCCTCTTTCCAAAATGGGCAATGTCGAGCTTGCTACCTCCGCTTTCGGACAGACAAACAAAATCACTCCTATTCAGATGATAACTGCAATTTCCGCTTCTATAAACGGCGGCTATGTAGTAACGCCGCAGGTAGTCAGCAGTATTGTTGACTCCAACGGAAATGTTGTTAAAAAGAATGAAACAGTTGTTAAAAGACAGGTCATTTCAGAGGAGACCTCCGACGCTATGAGAGAGATACTTCAGGGCGTTGTTGACGGTCAGCCCGGATCAAACTGCTATATTCAGGGCTATAAGATCGGCGGTAAGTCGGGTACCTCTCAGAAGCTGGACGAGGATCCAGAGGGTACGACCTATGTTTCGTCATACTGTGCATTTGCGCCTGCCGACGATCCAGAAATAATTATGCTGGTTATGGTCGATCATCCCACAGGTGAGAAATATTACGGAAGTCAGGTTGCCGCTCCTATATGTGTTGACGTGCTTACCGATGTTCTGCCTTATATGGGATATTTCCCCGAATATACAGAGGAGGAGCTTAGCAAGATAAGCGTTTCCGTGCCGAGCGTGCAGTACTATACTGTTGAGGACGCTGAAAAGACGCTTACCGATCTGGGACTGACGGTTAAGATCAAGGGCGACGGAGATACTGTTCTAAAGCAGGTGCCTTCAGCAGTTAAAATTGAAAACGGCGGCTCTGTAGTGCTTTACACCGACGAGACGACTGAACAGGAAAAGGTAACGGTTCCGTCTCTTCAGGGACTGTCAAAGGAAATGGCTAAGCAAACTCTTGAAATGTACGGTCTCAACCTCACGGTAGAGGGTTCGGGTGCAGATGAAGAGGGCGCGGTGGCACAGGACAATCAGAACTACGCTCCCGGCACAAGCGTACCTCTGGGTACGGCAGTGTCCGTGACCTTTGCCACAAGTACTGTGGGCTCACAATGATATGAGCTAAAAGATTTTGTAGAATAAAAAGGAATGATGCAGATATGAAGCTTTATGAACTTATAGAGGGCATTGCGGAAACTTCTTTGCCCGATATGGAGATAACAGGGGTTATAAGTGATACACGAACCGAGGTCAAATCGGGTGAACTTTTTGTTTGTATAAAGGGAAATACATTTGACGGTCACGAGGCTGCCGAAGCAATGCTTGAAAAGGGCTGTGCTGCTGTTCTGACCGAGCGAGATGTGGGTCTTGAAAATCAGATCGTTGTTGCAAATACAAGAGAGGCCTTGCCTTTGCTGTGTGCCGCTTGGTTCGGGCACCCCGAAAGGGAGCTTAAGCTTATCGGCGTGACCGGTACTAACGGAAAGACTACGATCACCACAGTTATAAAAAAGGTACTGACTGAGCTTGGCTGCAAGGTAGGACTTATAGGCACTTGTCAGAATGAGATAGGCGAAGAGGTTTATCCTACCGTCAGAACAACTCCCGAGCCTTACGATCTTTATGAACTGTTCAGAAAAATGGCGGACGCCAAGTGCGATTACGTTGTTATGGAGGTCTCCTCGCAGGGTCTGGAGCAGAAGCGTGTAGCCGGCTGTACATACAAGGTAGGCGTATTTACAAATCTTACACAGGATCACCTTGACGTTCACGGCACTATGGAGAACTACTATCAGGCTAAAAAACTGCTTTTTGGTATTTCCGAGAATGCTATAATCAATATTGACGATGAATACGGCAGACGTTATGTCAGCGAGATAAGCTGTCCCGTTAAGACATATTCGGTAAACGGCAAGGCTGATTTTATGGGCGAGGACGTTCTGTTGTCTGCAAGCGGAGTAAAGTATGTGTTCTTTGACGGTCAGGGAAAGCATAATGTGTCCTTTGCAATGCCGGGACTTTTCAATGTGTCCAATTCTCTTGCGGTTATCGCCTGCATGGAAACTCTCGGTTTCAGCGTTGATAAAACGATCAGAGCCTTTGATAAGATACAGGGCGTAAGAGGAAGGGCGGAGATAGTTCCCACAGGCAGGGATTTCACGGTAATATGCGATTACGCCCATACTCCCGACGCTTTGGCAAACGTTCTTTCGGCTATCAGAGAAAGCGCAAAGGGTAAGGTAAAATGTCTTTTCGGCTGCGGAGGAAACAGAGATCGTACAAAACGCGCTCCAATGGCGGCAGCGGCGGCGGACAATGCGGATTTCCTTATTGTGACCTCGGATAACCCGAGAAACGAAGATCCGCAGGATATCATAAACGATGTTCTCGAGGGACTTGAGGGCAAGACAACGCCGTACATCACTATCGTTGACAGACGAGAGGCGATACACTGGGCGGTCAAGAATGCCGAAAAGGACGATATAATCGTACTTGCGGGCAAGGGTCACGAGGACTATCAGATACTTGCGGGCGGAGTAAAAATACACTTTGACGAAAGAGAAGTTGTAGCAGAGGCCCTTAATGATTGACAGTTGACAATTTTGATCTAGGAATATTATGGAGAGATTAACAGTCTTTACGGACAGATTAAAAAAAGAATTATTCAGACTTACAGCTATTTCAGTTGGCATAGTGCTATTAATAATATCTGAGAGTGTATTTTTGGGCGGCGGTGCAAGGAACGGAGCAGGAGTTATTCTTTTAATTGCTTTATCAGCGCCGATAGCGGCTATAGGCATTTTGACAGTTGTGCTGAATTTTAAGGCTTTACTTTGGAATGATTCTATGTATGCGGCAAGAGCGTCTGTCAAAGACGAAACACAGAACGGCAATTCAAAGGTCATTTTAATGTTCGCAAAATGGGTTATAAGGTGTATTTTTGTAATAGCCTTTGTTTGTTCTGCCGTTTTGGTATTTTCATATTATTTTGATATATGGTAAAAAATGTTTAGATATATAATATTAAAGAATAAAACAAAAGAAAAGTGACAAAAACATCGGAAGGGTGTGTTATAAATGGAAAAACTGAATTTATCAGAGGTCATCAGAGCCTGTAACGGCAGCTTTGGCTACCCCGCCGATATAGAGATTTCGGATATTTCCACAGATACAAGAACAATTAAGAAAAATTCGCTGTTTATTGCCTTGAAGGGCGAACGCTTTGACGGTCACGACTTCGCCGCAAAGGCTATGGAGCTTGGCGCGGCGGCAGTGGTCACAGAGAGAAACGTTGAGGGCGCAAGGTGTCTTATCGTTGACTCCACAGCGCAGGCTCTGCTGGATATTGCAGGCTATTACAGAGATAAATTCAATATCCCCGTGGTGGGTGTTACGGGGAGCGTTGGAAAAACCACTACTAAGGATATGATCGCCCTTGTGGTATCGCAGAAATACAGCACGCTTAAAACTCAGGGAAATCTTAACAACGAGATAGGTATGCCAAAAACGTTGTTCGGACTTGATGATTCGCATGAGGCGGCGGTCATTGAAATGGGAATGTCCCATAAAGGGGAGATTTCAAGAATGTCAATGTGCTGTAAGCCCGACGTTTGCGTTATTACAAATATCGGAGTTTCGCACATAGAAAACTTAGGCTCGCAGGAAAATATTCTGAAAGCTAAAATGGAGATACTTGACGGAGCAAAATACGACGCTCCTCTGGTACTTTGCAGGGACGATAAGCTGCTTGCAAGGGCAGAGATATATTCCGACAGAAAGGTTTATTATTATTCCGTAAGCAAAAAGGACTGCGACGTTTATGCCTCGGGAATAAAAACCTCCGAAAACGGCATAGATTTTACTGTAAATTATAAGAGAGGAAGGATCCCTGCAAGGATCAGCTGTCTTGGCGAGCATAATGTGAAAAACGCTCTTGCGGCGTTCTGCGTGGGGCTTGCGCTTGATATTTCTCCCGAGGATATAGTCAAGGGCATAGGTCTTTTCAAGCCCGAGGGTATGAGGCAGAATGTCCGTACGGTAAACGGCGTTACATATATTATGGACTGCTATAATGCGGCTCCCGACTCTATGAAAGCAAGTCTTTCGGTACTTGCTCAGACGGAATGCAAAGGCAAACGTTACTGTGTACTGGGAGATATGCTGGAGCTTGGAAAGAATGCGGCGAAGTACCACAAAACTGTGGGCGAATATGTGCCGTCCTCTAAAGCGGACGAACTGCTTTGCTTCGGCGAAAATTCAGCGTACTATATTGAGGGCGCAAAGGATAAGGGCTTCGACGTACAAAATGCTCAGCGCTTTGATACCAGAGAGGCGTTGGCTGACTATCTTATGGATAGGATCACCGAGGGGGACGCTGTGCTTTTCAAGGGCAGCAGAGGTATGAAATTAGAGGAAGTATTCGATCTGATAAACCCAAAAGAGGCTTAAATGGACTGGAGAACACAGGCGGTCATATTGTTTACGGAATTGTCCTGCGGATTTTTGTTTGGCAGATTTCTTATGCCGATGTTTCGCAGGATCAAGACCGGCAAGTTCGAGTTTTATATCGGTGACAGATTTAAAAAGGACGGTTCCGAGCCTAGATTCGGCGGCGGAGTTATGTTTCTGACTTTGATTATCGGACTGACAGCGGGAACTGTAGGCTTCAGCGCCGCAGGTGATATAGGCTTTGAAGGATTTGATGTTAGACTGCTGCTGTGCGCGGTGTTTTTCTGCGGCATACTGACGGTGATCGGACTTTATGATGACTATCAGCATGACACAAAAAGCGGTATCGGCATGAAAAAGCTGTATAAGATTTCCGCCGAATTTACTGCAGCTGTTGGATTTCTCCTGCTTATCAAGGCTTTCGGAGCTGAGAGCAGAGAGATACTTTTACCTTTCAGGCTCGGTTATCTTGATTTAGGCTGGGGATATGTTCCGCTGACTGCTCTTTTAATGGTTGTGATGATCAATGTTATTGAGCTTCACGATTGTCAGAATGGAGTGACTGAAACCGGAATCGACGGTCTGTGCGCTTTAAGCGTAATGATCTCTGCTCTGGCGCTTTCAAGCGGACTTTCCTACGTGGGCGGTCATATTGCAGGTCAGCTTTTCACTGTATGTACGGCAGGAGTATGCGGAGGGATCGTTTTCTGGTGTATAAGTCCCTCAAAGCTGTATATCGGTCAGTCGGGCAGTATGCTGTTGGGCGGTCTTGTATGTGTAGGTATGATCTTTTCAGGACTTCATATCGCGGTTATGCTGTCCTTAGCCGCTCCCATTATCGACAGCGTATGCGCACTTGTGCAGAGAATTGTTTTCAGGTCGAAAAAACGCCTGATCTTCAAGGGAGCGTCGCTTCATCAGCATCTTAAAGAAAAGGGCTGGGGAGATTATAAAATTATGCTTTGCTGCGCATTGGTTCAGCTTGCAGGCTGTGCGGGAGCTATAGCGTTTATAGTTTACGAAAGCAAATTGGTATTAAACAACGTTTGATTTAACATAGATTTTGATCTGGATTGGAGGCAGTCTGTTGGCTGACAGAGGTATAAGACGGGAACGCGACGGCGGTCTTGTTTATGATAATCATGTTCCTGTGTTCAGGAAAACGCCTGTGGCGCAGGCGAGAAAAAAGCTGAACTTCAAGTTCATTACCAGCGGTATAGATAAGCCGTTTCTTATACTGATTCTTGTCCTGCTGGTGTTTGGTATAATTATGATGTTCTCGGCGTCCTTTGCATGGGGAATAAACGACGAGGGAGACGGATATTATTATGCAAGAAAGCAGGTAATTTTTGCTGTAGTGGGTCTTGCTGTCATGGCAGGAGTATCTTTTCTGGACTATCATTTCTATCAGAACACAAAGATATGCTATCTGTTTTTCGGATTAACATATTTTATGACGCTCTATGCGGCTTTGTTCGGTTCTTCAACGGCGGACGCAAGCCGCTGGATAAATATAGGTCCGATCCAGTTTCAGCCTTCGGAGATACTAAAGGTTGCGTTTATTATAATATTTGCATATATTATGGCGGTGAATTTTCCGCATTTTGAAAAAAGCTGGAAATTTTGCGTGATACCGTTTACAGTCATTATGGGTCTTGTGGCGGGCGTACTCATGCTTCAGAGACATCTTTCGGCGGTGCTGATCGTAGGAGTTATCGGCGTCAGCATGATGTTTGTAAGCGGAATGCCAAGAGCAACATTCTGGAAGTTTATAGGTTTCTGCGCGGCGGCGGTAGGTATAGTTGCGCTGTATTTTATTATAACAGGTTCGGGCTTTACTTACATAAGCGAGAGAATAGAAAGCTGGAGAAATCCTGCTTCTGACCCTCAAGGCTCGACTTATCAGACGTATAACTCCCTTCTTGCGATCGGCTCGGGCGGCTGGACGGGTCTGGGCTTTGGAGAGTCCCGACAGAAATATCTTTATCTGCCCGAGGCTCAGAACGATTTCGTGTTCTCGGTGATCTGCGAGGAGCTGGGCTTTGTGGGCGCGGTAGTAGTGGTACTGCTGTTTGTAATATTCGTGCTTAGGGGTTTTTATATCGCAAGCCACGCTAAGGACAGGTTCGGAATGCTTGTTGCGGCAGGTATTACGATACAGATAGGACTTCAGGCTTTTCTGAATATAATGGTTGCGTCCAACTCGTTTCCTAATACCGGAATATCTCTGCCGTTTTTCAGCTACGGAGGAACGGCTCTTATGATACAGCTTGCGGAAATGGGAATATTGCTTAACATATCCAGACAGGGTACTATTAAGAAGTAAATACAAATCTAAAATTAATCAGAGGTAAAATAATTATGCTGAAAGTTTTGCTTGCGGGCGGAGGTACTGCGGGACACGTTAATCCCGCGCTTGCCATTGCCGAAATAATAAAGGAATATTATCCCGATACAGAATTTTGCTTTGCGGGAAATCCCGAGAAGATCGAATCTAAGCTTGTGCCCAAGGCGGGTTACAGGTTCGAGCCTGTCAAGGTAGAGGGCTTTCAGCGTAAGCTAAACTGGACTAATATCAAGCGAAATGTCCACGCTGTCGGCTGTTTAATGAAAACGGGCGGTCGCTGTAAGGAAATTATAAAGGATTTCAAGCCCGATCTTGTTATCGGTACGGGAGGCTATGTTTCGGGACCTGTTGTGAGAAAAGCCGCTCAAATGGGTATAAAAACCGCAGTCCACGAGCAGAACGCTTTTGCTGGAGTTACAAATAAGCTGCTCTCCAAAGAAGTGGACGAGGTAATGATGACCGTCAAGGATGTTGAAAAATACTTCCCGGACGCAAAGCATAAAACGGTAACGGGTCTGCCTGTCAGGGGAGCGTTCAGCAAGATGTCCAAAACTGACGCAAGAAAACAGCTGGGCATTCCCGAAAATGCGCTGTGTGTTCTGTCCACAGGAGGAAGTCTCGGTGCAAGAGTGCTGAATAATTATGTGGCAAAGCTGCTGAAATGGTATCAGGACGAGGGCCGTGAGGTCTATCACATCCATTCCTACGGTACATATCAGGGCTATAAGAATTACATTGCCGAGTGCGAGGAGCAGGGCATTAAGATAAAGGGAAATCCCAGACTTACGGTCAGCGATTACATCAATATGCCCGTTGCTATGGCGGCGTGCGATATGGTCATCACACGGTGCGGAGCGGCTTCCCTTGCGGAGATAGAGGCTATGGGCAGATGTTCTGTGCTTATCCCGTCTCCAATGGTTGCGGAAAATCACCAGTATCACAACGGTATGGTACTGCAAAACGCAGGAGCAGGCGTTGTAATCGAGGAAAAAGACCTTACCGACGAGCTGTTTATAAATACGGTCAAGGGTTATCTTGACGATCCCGATAAGATAAGGAAATGCTCCGAAAATGCCGCAAAGCTTCATATTGCGGATACTAAGGAGCGCATAATCGGGGCGCTGAGACCGCTTATCGAGAAATAAATAGGAAGTTACAAATTATAGTGGGAGAATGAAGAAATGACAATAAAAAATGAGAAAAAAAGGATATATCTAATCATTGTATCAATTGCTGTCCTCTGTTTTCAGATACTGTATTATCAGCTTACTCTGGTTTTTATTCAGTTTACGGCTAAATTAATTCCGGGACTTTTAAATAACTGCTATCTGATGATACATCATACATTTCAATTTTTACTGTTGTTTATTCCTACCATTCTTATTCATAAATACACTCAGGTCGATTTCGGATACCACATAAAGGACTGGAAGAAAGGAATTAAATGGTTCTTATTGGGAGTATTGTTTGAAATTGCCGTTTCGGTTTTTGTGATAATAGTATACGGCGGCAGTGCAGATGCATTCAGTTTGGATGCTCTGATATTTCAACTATTTTTCTCGGGTCTGGGGGAGGAGATATGTTACAGGTCATTACCTCTTGTAGTTATCCTTTGGGCGTGCGGAGATGTTGAATTTGAAATCGCTCATAAATTTAAAATAGATGCCGCTGTCATTATTTCAGCGTTGTTATTCTCCATAGGACATATATCGTTTCAGTTCGGACATAACGGGATCAGCTACAGTCCCACACAGCTGATAGTTGCCTTTGTGATCGGCATAATTCTGGGAATGATGTACATAAAGACAAACAGTATCTGGGCGTGTATGGCGGCGCACGGGATTTATAATGTCATTGCAATATTAACGTAAATTTCTGTTTTAATTATAAGAAAATCAAACAGCTTTAAAATAAATGAAGTAAAAAAAAGGAGGGTTTATTCCCTATGAATAAATCTTTTCAGAAATCGCAGAGCAGACGGGCGTCTATGGATTCTATCGCCGTGCCCGATACTGAAAAAATCAAGAAATTAAGCGATCCTAAATTCCATGGCTCTGAGGCGAACCGTCAGGCGGACGCTATTTTTGACGGCAACAGATTTAACAAGGTCGGGGATTTTGACAGAGCCACAAAGTTTTACGGCTCAATGGAGGAAAAACGTCTGGAGCTTGAAAAGGACGATCCCGACGATTTTATCCCGAAGCCTGACCCTAACAGAAAAGCTCCCGATAAAATGAATATGGGCGTTAAGGTAGGCTCAAGCTATGTAAAGCGCAAAAAGGTAGTGCTTTGGATAGTTATAGCTGTTGTAATACTTGCCTGCGCGCTGGTTTTTCTGCCGCCTATTATGACCAGTCAGTCGGAGGAAACACAGGTGCTTTATGACAGAAATGTTTTTGAGAATATGGGCATGACGGAGTTTAAAACCTATGCTCTTGCAAACTATTCGGTTTACAGCGAGGAAGCCTTTGCATCAGAGAAAAAGGAAAATTATCGCATCGTCAGCATGAGCGTGCATTTGCAGAACTCCTCGCCTTTTGAGGTTTCAATTGGACAGTTTGAAGTTGTAAAAGCGCCAAAGGCGTATAAGGATAAGATATGTTATGTGACCTCTACAAAAACCGATAAGGACGGTGCGATCACGGCAGAGACTATACCCGGATTTTCGGGCAAGGACGTTACCGTTGAAATTATGGTAAACGTTACAGATATGACAGACGAGCAGTTAGACGAGGCGATAACAGGTCTTATACTCAGCACAAGGGACACAAAAAAGAGGATAGCTATGAACAGGTATATCCCAAGCATACCGGCGTTTTTATTTGTTTCAAACAATGTGACGGTTTCGGTAGATCCGTAACAGAGCTGTTTAAAAAGCAATTTCTTTTCACCTAAATAAACGTTTTTGCATAGGATAAAGCAGACTTTTTTCAAAAAGGAGCGAGGCTTATGCAAAAGCTTATTATTCGTGGCGGGGGCAGAGTCAGGGGCGAGGTTTCCGTTCAGGGCGCAAAAAACAGCGCACTGCCGCTGCTGGCGGGCTGTCTGCTGGCGGGCGGTGAAACTACGCTTTATAATTGTCCCGAGCTGTCCGACGTATTTGCGGCTTGCAGAATATTAAGTTGTCTGGGCTGCAAATGCTCGTTCAGAAATAATACAGCGACGATAAATTCCTCTGAGCTTACAGGCTGCGAGGTACCTGACGAGCTTATGCGGGAAATGAGAAGCTCGATAGTTTTTCTGGGGGCTGTACTTGGCAGAACGGGAGAGTGCAGACTATCGTTCCCGGGAGGGTGCGAACTGGGTCCCAGACCGATAGATATGCATTTATCCTCCCTGAGACAAATGGGGGTAAGGATAACCGAGGAGCACGGAATCCTCCAATGCGCCTGCCCGAGAGGGCTAAAAGGAGCGAAAATTACATTATCATTTCCGTCTGTGGGAGCTACCGAAAACATTATGCTTGCAGCGGCGCTTGCAGAGGGAGAAACGGTTGTTTATAATGCGGCGAGAGAGCCTGAAATATGCGATCTGGGCGGTTTTCTTAATGCCTGCGGAGCAAAGATATCGGGCTGCGGCAGCGGTACGGTAGTTATCAGCGGAGTTAAGGAGCTTCACGGCTGCGAGTACTCCGTAATGCCGGACAGAATTGCGGCGGCTACCCTTATGGCGGCAGCAGCGGTCACAGGCGGTGAACTTAGTCTGCTTAATGCAAGATGCGCCGATGTGCAGTCGGTGATACCTGTTTTTGAACAAATGGGCTGTGGGATATTTTGCTGCAAGGACAGAATTTTCATCAGTGCGAAAAAGCCTCTTAAAGCGGTCAAAACCGTGAGGACAATGCCCTATCCCGGTTTCCCTACCGACGCTCAGGCTGTGGTCATGGCGGCTCTTGCAAAAGCGGAGGGAGCAAGCGTTATGGTAGAGAACATTTTTGAGAACCGATACCGTCACGTTGACGAGCTTGTGAGAATGGGTGCAGACATAAAGACCGAGGGTAAAGTGGCAGTGATTCAAGGAGTCAATGAGCTTTACGGCGCAAGTGTGCGGGCTCCCGATTTAAGAGGAGGAGCAGCCCTTGCTCTGGCAGCTATGGGAGCGCAGGGAGAAACCTCTCTGGAGAACATAAAATTTATCGACAGAGGCTATGAAAGTATCGAGAAGGTACTTTGTGCGATAGGCGGAGACGTAAGACGTGTAAATTCATAGGGAATTCCCTTTAATAATACAGATTAAGGAACGATAGTAAAATGAAGGATAAATACAAAGGCAAATTCAAAGCAATATCCATAAAAGGCAATGTCAGGGCGTATTATGCGCTGGCTGCTGTTATTGCGGTACTTATTGTGATGATACTTTGTCTTACGCTGCTGTTCAGAATAAATACAATAAAAGTGGAAGGCGTGACTCTTTACCGCGAAGATCAGATAATCAGCGTTGGCGGAGTGGAAAAACAGATGAACCTCGTACGTACAGATACAAGTAAGATCGTTGAAAGACTTGTGGATAATCTTGTATATATCGACGATGTAAAGGTCACAAAAAAATATCCTTCCACTATTGTGATTTCTTGCACAGAGGCAAAAAAAGCGGCGGATATAGAGTATAATGACTCCTACTATGTGCTTTCAGCCTCGGGAAAAATCCTTGAGGACAAAAATCCCAATCCCACAGGGGATATTCCTGTAGTATCGGGCTTTAATTTGAAAAGTCTCAAGCCCGGAGAGGAACTTGCCTCCGATGACAGCTTCAAGGCGGATATTTTAAATGAACTGCTAAGCGAACTTTCAGAACAGGGTTTTGAAAATATAATTTCGATAGATATGACGACAAGAGCTAATATTATCGTGAATTACGACAATAGGATCGATATAAAGCTGGGCAGCTCGGCTGATATTGAATATAAGCTCAGCTATTTTAAGGCAGTTATTGACGCATTGACTCCCGATTATGAGGGAACGCTGATCTACAACGGTGCGGAAAGCGGAGTATCCGCAATTCCTAAGGATAAGGAAATTGAAATTACCGTTGCTGACGACAGTTCTTCTCAGGCTGACGATTCCGGCACTGTGTCTGCGGATGTTCAGTGGAATAATGATGATCAATGGGACGACGATACATGGAATAACGGCTATGATGACGGAAATACATGGGGTGAAGATTATACTGCTGACAACGGATATAGTGACGATTATACCTGGGGAGAGGATTATACCGCTGGTGACGAATATACCTGGGGCGGAGATTATACCGCTGATAACGGCTACAATGACGGAAATACATGGGATAACAACGGTTACGATACGGACTACAACGATAATTACGGCTGGTAAATTTGGGCGGTATGTACAATTATGCTGAAAATATACCCGACTTAATGAAAAATTAAACAAAAATTAATATCTAAATCGGCAAAATCCTTTACATTTCGGGAGATTTGTGTTAATATAATAATGTATCGAATTATATTCCGATTTGCGTCGGGATTATATATCAATAGAGAAAAGCACATCTTGTGATATATAAAATACAGAGATTATGAAAAAGCTTTTAGGAGGATGAATACTATGGGTTACGAATTCGTGGAAGAGCCGGTTGTCGGCGCAAAAATTAAGGTTATCGGTGTTGGCGGCGGCGGCGGAAACGCCCTTAACGGTATCGCTAAAGCGGGTATCCAGGGTAATGTTGAGTACATTGCAATAAATACAGATATTCAGGCGCTCAAAAAATCTGAAGCTGACAAGCAGATACAGATAGGCGCAAAGCTTACGCATGGTCTCGGCGCAGGTGCAAAGCCTGAAATAGGAGAGGCGTCCGCTCAGGAAAGTCAGGACGAGATCGCAGAGGCTATCAAGGACGCAGATATGGTCTTTATTACAGCCGGTATGGGCGGCGGAACAGGTACCGGCGCTGCTCCGGTAGTGGCGGAGATCGCTCAGAGCCTTGATAAGCTTACAATTGCTGTTGTTACAAAACCTTTTAAGTTTGAGGGAATAAAAAAGATGTCAAGAGCGGAGAGCGGTATTGAGCAGCTCGTTAAGCATGTCGACGCTCTCATAGTTATTCCTAACCAGAATCTTATCAACAACGAGACAAGGCTTACAATGAAGCAGTCATATCAGATCGCGGACGAGGTGCTTAAAACAGATGTTATCGCTATCGCTGAGATAATCACAAGACACGATGAGATCAACGTTGACTTTGCTGACGTTACAACTATCCTCAAGAATGCAGGCAGAGCTCATATAGCTATCGGTCACGGCGAGGGCAAGGACAAGGTTCAGGATATCGTTAATCAGGTTATCGCATCTAAAATTCTTGAGACTTCTATCTCAGGTGCAAGAAGACTTATTGTTAATGTTACAATGTCTGAGGATCTGCTTATCAGTGATATGGACGAACTGACAGCAGCTATTGCTGACGCTGCCGACGACGGAGCAGAGATCATATTCGGTAACGGTACAGATCCCGACCGCAAGGACAGCATGGACGTTACTGTTATTGCGGCTGATTTCGTTGACGATACAGCGGCTCCGGAGCCTGCACCCGCACCTCAGAGAACCTTTAAAGCGTTCACAAAGACCGAGGAGGATAAGAAGGCTGACGCTGAGGCAATGTACAAGGCCGGGGTTAAAGCTGCGGATAATACGGATATTTACGACGACATTTTTAATGTTTTTAAAAACAAGTAATTAAATTGATCTGTTTAAAGACGAACTGTTACCCGGTTCGTCTTTATTTGCAGTCTAAGTTCAGAAAAGTTCAGAAGGTATCGTTTACAAAGAAGTTCAGTTTAACGGAACCAACTTATTTTTTCAAAAAATTATTCAAAACCTCTTGCAATTTGTGTGAATATTTGCTATAATATATACAAGGCATCAAAATAGGTAAGGAAATCAAGGCAATTTCACTAAAAATTTGTTCAATAATTGTATGGTGTAATGAATTTTCTGAAATCGCTTTTAAAGATGTTGAAATTTTAATTAAATTATAGTATAATAAGAAACAGTTAAGTATTTCATTTGGAGGGAATTAAAATGGCAAGTAATGGTTATTTAAGAACGGTACGAGTAGGCGGCTTTGATAAGCAGGATGTTCTTGCTTATGTAGACGACCTCACATCAAAGATTTATCAGCTTGAATCTCAGGTCAACGATCAGAACGAGACTATCGAACGTCTTGAAAAGCAGGGCAGTGCAGCTCAGCAGAAGGACTTTGAGGGTAAAAAAGAGCTTGAAAATCAGCTTGAGGAATCCAAGAAGAAGGTTGAAGAGGCTAAGAAACAGATAGCAGAGCTTATGGCTTCAACCGATACAATGAAGGTTAGAATTGCAGACTATGAGCAGCAGATTTCAGAGAAGGACGCTGAGCTTGAAAATAATAAGAATGAGATCGAGGAGCTTAAGGAAAAGCTGGAAACGGCTGAGGCTAATGCAGGTACGGCTACACCTTCCTTCGATTTGGGAAGCGTTTTCGTAGAGGCTCAGAATACGGCTAACAAGGTCGTTCAGGAGGCTAAGAAAGCGGCTAAGCAGATGGAGGATGAGGCTAAGCAGCTTCAGGAGCAGGTTCTTGCCGATGCTAATGCTCAGGCTGAAAAGCTTGTTTCCAATGCTTCCACAGAGGCTACTGCTACAATGCAGAATGCTAAAGCAAGCGCAGACGCTATGACAGCGGCAGCTAAGCAGGAGGCTGAACAGGTAACAGGCTCTGCATACGCTGAGGCTGCAAGAGTTAAGAAAGAAGCCAACGAGGAGGCTGAAAGAGTTACGAGCGAGGCTAACGCTACGGCTACTAAGGTTGTTGCAGACGCTAAGGCTCAGGCAGCTTCTATCAGAGATGACAGTGCAGAGATCAGAGACGCTGTCAAGACTCAGTTTACATCGCTCAGCGACACTGTACAGAAGCTTGTTACTTCTCTTAATGATCTCTATGGCAGCAGTATCGGAGCGGTAAATACAGCAAGAGACCTTATTGACGACGGTCTTTCACTGGTTAGCGACGAAGAAGAATAGTTAAAATTGAAGTATGCGGGACGGTTCTTGTAGGATCGTTCCGTTTTGTTTTATTCAAATTGCGATACAGTATAGAGAGATAGTCAAATCTTATTGTGGAAAATCACAATAAAAATGTCACAAATCTGTGCGTTGCTACAAAAATTTCGGAAAAAGTTTTTTATTTTGGCGAATTCCTTGACTTGACCGGGGAAAAATGGTATTATGTATGTATATCAATTTGTATTATCAGTACTATGAGGCGGCGATATTAAATGCATGAAAGGCTCAGTGATGAGGAGCTTGTTCTTAAAGCGCGAAATGATAAGACGGCTGTTTCTGAGCTTATTGCCCGTTATATGTGTACAGTTGAAGTTTTAGCTAAAAAGCTTTCTTTGTCTCTCTGCGACGATTTGATGCAGGAGGGGCTTATGGGTCTGCTAAGGGCTATCCAGTCTTTCAGAGCCGAAAGAGGAGTGAGCTTTTCGGCATATGCGGCAGTCTGTATGAAAAACAGAATGCTAAATTCTCTCAGAAAAGATCATATCAGTCAGGAGGCGGAGATTTCCGACGAGGAACTTGATGAATATGCAGGATGCTCGCAGGAAGGTATACCTGAGGATATTGTCATTGAAAAAGAGAGAATGAGCGAACTATATCAAAAAATTTCTTCTGCCCTTTCGGAGCAGGAGTGGCAGGTATTTCAATTATTTTTAACAGGTATGTCTTACAATCAGATCGCATTAAATTCGGGGTTATCCGTTAAAGCGGTGGACAACGCAATGCAGAGGGTCAGACGAAAATTAAAATCACTATTGAGATAAGGCTGAAAAGTTATATGGCCGTATAGCTTAATTGCAGAGCGTTGAACATTGAAGAACAATGTAACAAAGGTGTCGGTGCAAGTCCGACGAGGCACAATTTATTTTAACGAGGTAAGAGCTATGTACGAAGACAAGACATTAGTATGCAAGGATTGTGGAAACGAGTTCGTATTCACAGCAGGCGAGCAGGAGTTTTACGCTGAGAAAGGCTTTGTAAATGAGCCGCAGAGATGTAAACCGTGCAGAGACGCAAGAAAAGCAGCAAACAAGACGGAGAGACAGACTTTCACTGCAGTTTGCGCAGCTTGCGGCGGAGAGGCAACAGTACCTTTCAAGCCAAGAGAGGACAGACCTGTTTACTGCAGCGAGTGCTTTGCTAAGATCAAGGAGCAGCAGTAATCCAATAATTTGACTGAATGCTTTAACGCCGCAGGATACTGCGGCGTTTTTCTTTGAAAAAATAAATGCCGATCCTTTG
>CAYNPW010000018.1:23924-32660 GCA_964399215.1 uncultured Ruminococcus sp.
GTCAAAAAGACGTTCGTCTGTAATGTACATATTTGTAAGATATTTAGGATTTGCAGACTTGTCCTGCCTGTCAATGTAGCCGTATTCCTCCAGTATTTTCATCTCGTCCGAAACATAGCTTACGGGTACGCCAAGCTCACGGGCGATCTCCTCTATGGTCTTGGACTTCCAGTAGCAGGAAAAGGCAATATTCTGCTTTAAGCGTGTGTTGAAAATGTTTGACGTATCGCCGGTAGTTCCGGGAGAGCCGTCGTGTCCCATAGATATGAATTTGATAGGGTTAACAGATGCAGTTGGATTTTCGTTCATTTCAATACCCTCCTTCAAGGTCGTTCGTGCGTCGGACAAATGCCATTTTACAGTACCCGAGGAAATATCCAGCGCGGATGCTATCTGCGAAACTGTTTTCTTTTCGTAGTAAAACATATAGACAATAGTCCGCTGACGCTTCGTAAGGTAGCTTATCTCGCTCCTCAGACGTTTTAATATTTCGTCGTTTTCAAGCTTTTCCTGAGTTTCGTCATAGTGGGGGATAGAAAGCTGTGTGATATCCTCAAAGTATACGCCTTTCTTTTTTTTCAGAAAATTTGCAAATACATTCTTGGATATTCTGTATACATATCCGTCGGGGTTTGGAATATTGACCGCACGAAGAAAAGAAAGATACGTCTGACAGGATATCTCCGCAGCAAGCTCCTCAGCCTGCGAGTAATCTCTCGTTTTGCTCAATGCAAATCCGAATATTTTATCCCGATACTGTGAAATAAGGCAGTCCGCTGTGTGTTTGTTCATAATCTACCTCCGAATGCATTCTGTATATATAGTGTATCAAAAATTTATATGGTTGGCAAGCTTGAGAAAAAATTTTCACTTTTTTAGTCTTACACAGGTATTGCATTTTGATTATAAATAAAGTATAATAAAGTCTGTGGGTTGTATTGACGTTTCGGTAAAACATTAATATCCTGCAAATAATTCTAAAGGATTGTTCTTATGGATAAAAGACTTCTTGCCTGCGCCGCATTATGCGTCGGCGACAGACTTGCCGACATCGGCACAGATCATGGGTATCTTCCATGCTATATGGTAAAAAACGGACTTTGCAAAACAGCCCTTGCCTGCGACATTGCGGAAAAGCCTTTGCAGAGCGCACGCGAGCATATATCTCAAATGGGATTGGAAAACAGCATTGAGGCTGTTCTTTCAGACGGACTTGACAGTGTTGACAGCAAAGGAATAACGGATATTTCCATAGCGGGAATGGGCGGCGAGCTTATATCGGACATACTTTCCCGCGCTGCTTGGATCAAGGAAAACAAGGTCAATCTTGTTTTACAGCCCATGACAAAGTGGGACGTCCTGAGAAAGTGGCTGTACGACAACGGCTTTGAGGTAAAAAAAGAACTCCCTTGTCAGGAGGGAAGATTTGTTTACTCGGTAATGCAGGCTGTGTACATCGGTGGGATGCCGTCCTATGCCTGCGATATAAGATATTTATACTGCGGGCTTGTCACAGCGGATACTCCGGAAGGCGTGGCGTACCTTGAACGTCAGATATCGAGGCTTGAAACGGCAGGAAAAGGAATGCTGGGCTCTGAGGAGAATGCGGAGCTTGCTAGGAAAATGCTGGAAGCTGTGGAAAAACTAAAAAAATAATAAAGGAGAAAAATTCAAATGTCAAAGGAAAATAATGAAAATCTGACTTTTAATCAAAAGTTTGATATTTTTACTCGGGAAAACCAAGTTCTAAAAAAGATTATACCATTATTAGTATATTTTTTGTTTTTTGTTCTGATAGATATGTTTACCAGAGTGGCAATTTTAGGAAGCAGCGCTTTTGATATATTATTAGTTGATTTTACTAACTGGGGGTTCTGTTTGTTTCTTGCTGCTTTAATATACATTTTACCTAAAGTACCTCAAATTGTAGTTTTTGATATTATTTCTGCTTTTTTGTTATTATATGGATTTGCACAATGTTGTTTTATTCCTGAAAAAGATGAATTAATGCGTTTTTCTACAATCGGTGCATCAGGAGAAGGATTGAAATTTGCAGGGGATGCAATAAATTCTGTTTCATTAAACATAAAGATCGCATATCTGATTATGCTGATAATGCTAATTGCGTTAACAATTTTTTGTGCACATTTTGCTCAATCTAAACCGCCCAAGCCTATTGTAATCGCAAAAGCAGTTATATTACTATTGGCTGGAATATGGTTTGTGGTGTCTGTTTATATTAATGCCGGAAAATATTTTAGAGATCCTGATGACGGTGACTTAGATTATAAATATTATCAGGTTAGATTATTTCAATCACCCTCAAAGGTTTTTGTATTAGGCGGATATTATGATTATATTATTCAAGATATTTACTCTCTAATGTATAACTCAATCCATTCAGGAGATAGTGTGGAGATGATATCTGAATATTTTGCAAATGAGCCAGAACATATTAACAATGAGATGACAGGTATTTTTAAAGATAAAAATCTAATTATAATTCAATTGGAGAGCATGGATTACACAGTATTTAATGAAACAATCTGTCCAAATTTAATAAAATATAAAAACGAAAGCATATATTTTCCTAATTTTTATACTCCGCGTTTCGGTGATACATTAACGTTTGGTACAGAAACAGCAATTGGTACAGGGCTGTTTTCAGCTTCGGGAATAAACGAGTCAACTTTTCTTGAAGATCATTCGTTTCCATATTCACTGGCCAATATTTTTCGTTCTGATGGTTACACCGCAAATGAGTTTCATTTTAATGATACGTATTTCTATAATCGAGGAAAAATGTCTCTAACTTATGGGTATGAGAAGTATTGGAAATATTCTGAACTGCTGGAAGATAAAACTTTAAATACCGAAATAGATGATGTAATTAGCAAAAACGGATTATATGATAAAATAATCGAGGGCGATCGCTTTCTTGATTTAATCATAACTTATTCGCCTCATGCTCCAATTAAGGTTACGGATGAGCGGTATATAGAGGCAATAAATCGTCATCCAGAATTTGCTGTAAGTGATCCAAATGATGACATAGGTATTTTCAAGGCATATTGTACTCTTACAGATGATGCTGTCGGAGAGTTTATGCAGAAACTTGATGAAGATGGTGTTCTTGATTCTACAGTTGTGATGTTTATTACGGATCATTATGCGCATTCAATATATGAGGATAGTTTTATTCAATCACAAGGCGAAAAGGTAAACAATACCCCTTTCTTTATTTATTGTAAAGGGATAGAGCCTATGACTGTTGAAAAGGTTTGTAAAACAAACGATGTTCTTCCTACTATTCTGAATTTATTCGGTTATGATGTACCTAATAAATATTTAGGTGAAGATATTTTTGATGAAAGCTATGAGGGTTATGCATACTTTCCTAGTTTATCGTGGATAACGTCAGAGTGTTATTATGATGATGGAAAAGTTGTGGAAAACTATACTGATAGCGATATTGATCAAGACTATATCAATAAAATGTGTGAACTCACAAGAAAACTTACCGAACTTAATACATATATGTTATATACTGATTACTATGCACAAGAAAAATAAAAACCGTACGGATCATCGGATCCGTACGGTTGCGGTAGCATTATCAGAACAAACTCCGCACAGCTTCGCAGATTTTTTGTGCAACATAAGGGTTGTTCATTGTATAAAGATGTATGCCGTTTACATCATTGGCAATAAGATCTACTATCTGAGAAACTGCATAGGCAATACCTGCGTCTCTCATTGCAATAGGATTGTTTTCGTATTTTTCCATAATGGTGATAAACTTTTTAGGCAGCTTTGCATGGCAAAGAGTAGCCATTCTTTCTATTTGCTTGCGGTTTGTCACAGGCATAATTCCGGCCTCGATCGGCACGTTTATGCCTGCGATCGCAGTCTTTTCCCTGAACGCATAGAAGTCCTCGTTGGAAAAGAAAAGCTGTGAGATCAATTGTGAACAGCCAGCGTCGACTTTTTCTTTAAGGTGCTTTATGTCCTCTATCATTGAGGGGGCTTGGGGGTGACCCTCGGGATAGCATGCGCCGATTATGTTGAAGTTCCCGTGCTCCTTGATAAAAGCAACAAGCTCGGATGCGTAATGAAACTCCTCTTTTGGCGGAATATCGGGATTGATGTCGCCTCTGAGTGCAAGTATATTTTCAATACCGCATTTTTTCAGTTCCTCAAGCTCTGACAGAACCTTTTCTTTTGTAAGATTAATACAGGGCAGATGCGCTGCTGCTTCGATGCCGTATTTATGCTTGATAGCATCGCAAATACCTATTGTTGCATTATTGTTACTGCCGCCTGCTCCGTATGTAACGCTGATAAAATCCGGATTAAGCGGAGCAAGTCCGTCGATAGTATTGTAAATGCTTTCAACGGGCGTTGTGCTTTTAGGCGGAAATACTTCGAAGGAAAGAGTGGATTTTGTTTTGAAAAGCTCACTTGTTTTCATATATATTAGCTCCTTATTAATTTTTATATAGTGATCTGATATTAATTTTATTATAGCATAGTTATGCTATATAGGCAATAACTTTATTTCTATACTCATATATAGCTTTAAACTATACCGATAGCAGCATATCAAAAGCAAAGCGGACGGCGCCGACCGTCCGCATAAAGCTTGTTTCTACTTGGCGAAATGCGCGTTGAGCTTTTCGATCATCTCATCACAGCTAACGCCATGGACCATACAAGCCTGTTCGAGAGTTTCTCCTCTTGAGGACGGGCAGTAGAGACAATGCATACCCATTTCCATGAAGTATGGAGCGGTATTTTCGTCAGCGTCCATAATATCGCCGATGATAGTATCCTTATTTACAGTAAAAGCCATTTTTGCAGCCTCCCTTCAAGTTACGATTATATAACTATATTATAACCAATTATGACGAAAAAAGCAATAGTCTGTCAAAAAAATTAATATGTTTGATACGGGAAAGTTTCAAACGTAACATCAGGAGCAGTCCATACAGTATTGAACCTTTGAAAAATCACGTTTTTTCAAGTCCTCGGCAGAAATTAAGAAATTTGCTACGCCCAGATCTCCCCACATAATTTCACGGCTCATTGTGCTGTCCATTTCAAAGAGGACTGTTGTGGCTTGACCGGTTTTTCCTCTTGGGTCATGCTGAGCGAATGAAGCGTATCCTCCCAACTTGCAGGAGGAGTAATTTCTCAGATCCAGCAAATCGACTATATCTTCAAAGGGATATTCAGACAAGCCGAAATTGGGGTGTAGTCTGTTCCACACTTCGCAAAAGGTGTCAACCCAGCGGAAATCCTCAGAACCCATACACTCCTCGCCTTTGGAAAAACTCAGAGAAAATTCATCTTTTAAAGGGAAGTAATCGGTATTGCTCTCATCTCTCCAAGGAAAGTATTTGGAGCTGACGTCCCTTGCGGTCACGTCATTGTCAATGTTTTCCAGATAAATGACCTGAGCCATATCTCCGGTACTTAAGTTGGGGTATCGTCGTTGATTATCCAGAACTGGAGCATTCCCTGCTTTGGCATAAAGCCGTTTTCGGGGAGTTCGGACATATTGAACTGAGCCAGAAGCTGTAACTGTCTGCCGTCCTTGTCACAGGGAGCTTGTCCGTACTTGGGAATATATGGCGTACCGCCGAATTTGCTTGACTGTGGAGGAAGATCGTCCGCTTTCTCATAATTTATAAATATTGCAGGAGCTTTTGTGATTTTTTCCATTTCGGCAAGAGCCTCGTCTACCTGTTCCTTTGTAACGCTGCTGTATAACTCGCTCCATTCCTCGCAGGTTCTCTCCGACGGCGGAATGTCGATAGGCGCAGGACGAGTAGTTTTAGAAGCTTGCCCCGGCTCGGATCTGTCAATGGGTTCAGGTCCGGGTTCAGAGATCTGCGCGGGGGTATTTGGGGCTTTTTCGTTTCCGAAATACTTTTTAAAAAATTCTAACATATTTTATCCTCCTTGTTAAATTAAATAATATTTTTATTCACTTTATCAGTAAACCGTAATTTCAAGCTGATCTCTGATTTCCTCCGCAGTAAGCTTTTCAAGTTCCTCGGATTTCGTAATGCTTACCGTAACAGGCTCGTTTCCGTGAATATCAAACCAGTTGTCGGAGAACACACGATCGTAGTCCTTAAGAGAAAGACAGACCGATTTTGCGTAATTCTCAGCCGTAAGCGTTATATCAAATCCGTCAGCTCTTTCCGAGACGGCAAACGTAACTCCCGCAGGTTTAAATTCAAAATTCTTGGGGCGGACAAACAAAGTTGTACCTCTGCTTATTATATCGCCGTCCTTTTCCAAAGTATATTCAAGATACCTGGTGCGCTTGTCCGCTGTGGACCGCAAATGTTCCGAAAGATCGGGAACAAGCACATTTTTAGCCGTTACGGAGGGGATAGTCACAATATCTGAAAATTCCGCAAGAACCTCCGCTTTGTTGTTTCTAAGCCGGCAGGAAACGATAAGCTTTTCTTCGTTGAGCGTTTCATTTGAAACATTCAGTACAGGCTTTTCGGGAACAGTATCGTCTACCGACAGCAGTATAGGAGAATAAAAACGTTTAGCATAATAATGCAGACCTTTCCAGCGTCCAAAATAGTCGATAGACGACCACGAAATAACGGGATTGGAGTCGTTGACCTGCCAGTATGCAGAACCCATACATCTTCCCCTTGCGCGTCTCATATGCTCAACATTTGAGCGGATACAGTCAGCCTGAACTATCTGAGAGCAGTAAATAAGCCTCTTGAAATCGTAGGGATAGTTGACCATTTGGGCGAGATAATACATGATTTTTTCATTGCCCTGAGTGCATTTCTGGTGAGCCTCCATAACGTTTGAGCAAATATCAAAATCACCCTTACTTTCGTCTGCAAATGCGCGGCATGTCTTGAGGTCGGGGAGACTTTCAAAGCCGTACTCCGAACAGAAACGGTAGTGGAACTGCCTGAACGCCTCGATAGGCTTGAAGTTGTGCCAGACGTCCCAATAGTGCATATCGCCTGCGTGGTTTGATGAGGAATTCATAAAACCTCCGCCCGAGGACGGCGACGACGGCCAGTAAAAGGTATTGCCTGCGGGGTCAAATTTTCTCAGGGTTTTCGGAATAATGTCCTCAAAAAGAATAATATAATCTCGCTTTGCCTCCCTGTCCTCGGGAAGTCCCCAGCCCTCCCAAGCGGATTCGATCTCGTTGTTTCCGCACCACAGACCCAGTGAAGGGTGATTTCTCAGGCGGACAACATTGTCCTCGATTTCTTTTGTGACTGTCGCTCGGAACTCGTCAGTGAGAAGATATGCGGAGCAGGCGAACATGAAGTCCTGCCATACGATAAAGCCGTTTTCATCGCACCAGTCATAGAAATAGTCCTCGGGGTAGTAACCGCCGCCCCATACTCTTAGAAAGTTGTAGTTTGCGGCTTTGCAGTCCTGTAAAAGCTTTACCGTTCTCTCCTTTGAACAGCGGGAAACTATCTGATCCTCGGGAATATAATTTGCTCCCATGGCAAAGATCTTCACACCATTGTTGATAAAGCAGAACTCCTTGCCCCATTCGTCCTTGTTTTGCGAAACGGTCAGAGTGCGAAGTCCTATGCGCTGGGTGTTGAGGTCCGCCAAAGAGCCGTCCTCTGAGAAAAGCTCAACAGTACAATTATATAAAGGCTGTCCGCCGAAACCGTTGACCCACCAAAGCCGGGGATTTTCAATGTAAAGCTCAGTGTAGCCGTCGTCTACAGGCACAGAAATTTTTTCTCCGTTGGGAGAGGTAACAGTAAGCTGAGCATAACAGCCGCTGCGCCAAAGCTGAAAATTTACACAGCAGTAAAGAAGAACTGCATTGTTTTCATGCTTTTGCGAGTAGTAAACGTCTTTTATTCTTCCCGAATTGCAGAAATTAAGGGTAACGTTCCGCAGAATACCCATATCGGGCAGCTTAGGCCCCCAGTCCCAGCCGAACATACAATGGGCTTTTCTTATGTAGGGATAGCCTGCCATTGTGGAGTCAACTCCCCACAGCGGGCGGTTTTCGTACATATCTTTAATGTACTTATTAGGTGAATTGATTTTTACGAGCAGGACGTTTTCTCCGGCTATAAGCTTATGGGTTACGGGGAACTCCCAAACCCTGTGCATATTGTTAGCGTAAAAAAGTGTTTCGCCGTTTAAGGTAACGTCCGCCAGAGTGTCTATACAGTCAAACCTCAGAAAAATCTGGTCAGCGGACTTGATCTCGTCTTCCGAAAGAGTGAAACGTTTTTCAAATTCACAGCCGCCGTCGCAGAGTTGTGTGGAAATATACTCGTTTTCACGGTAATATGGGTCAGGAATGGCGTTGTTTTGCAGTAAAACTTTATAAAGCGAGCATGGAACATCACATGTAAGAGTTAGGTCTCTGTAATTTTCTCCCCATTCTCTGTAACGCATTAACCAGCCTTTGTTGAGATTTATAATCATAGTGTAACCTCCAATATAATACTACTATAATTATGGACTATATGACGGATAATGTCAAGATGATTTAGAGTAAAAAATACATTGTAGCGATATAAAGAATTTATGCATATACTATTATTATTTATTATTGTAGAATTTCATATGATGTAAAAATGCACAGTTTTTGTTTGGATTGGAAACGGAAAAAGAGCAGAATGAACAAAGCGTGAAAAAACATCAAAAATCACTTGACAAAACAAAACAGAAGTGATATAATAAACAAGCTGTCCGAAA
>CAYNPW010000019.1:0-32459 GCA_964399215.1 uncultured Ruminococcus sp.
TACTAATGTTCAGGCTATGATGTATGACAAGCGGGAGGAGGATTATAACTTTTGGAGGGAATAATAAATTAAATAAAAATAGTTGAAACATGTGTGATTACAGCTTTATTCATACACGTTTTTTACACGTTGATTGCGTTTTTGGAGTGTTATTCATTGTATATACAATGACATAAATAGCTTGTAAATGCCGTATTTTCGCCGTTTTGAGCAATAACGTAAAATAGCGAAAATTTAATTAATCTTCCCATGGGAAAGAGGTGAAAGCTGATGTGGCAATACGAAAAGAAACTTGAGTACCCCGTTAATATCAAAAATCCCAATCCCGCGATGGCTAAGGTTATAATAAGTCAATTAGGCGGACCTGACGGCGAGCTTGGAGCGGCATTAAGATATCTTAATCAGCGATATTCAGCGCCATGCAGAGAAGTTCAGGCTATTTTAAATGATATTGGCACCGAAGAACTTGCGCACATTGAAATGATAGGTACGATTCTTTATCAGCTTACTCGTAACCTATCTATTAAGGAAATCAAGGAAAGCGGATTTGACACATATTTTGTGGATCATACCACAGGTGTTTATCCCATTGCAGCGTCAGGAGTTCCTTTTACAGCATCGACATTCCAGAGTACCGGTGATGCCTTGGGAGATCTTCACGAGGACTTAGCAGCAGAGCAAAAGGCTCGTGTAACCTATGACAATATCCTTAGACTTGCCGATGACCCCGATGTCCGTGATCCGATCAAGTTCTTAAGGGAACGTGAAATAGTTCATTTTCAGCGTTTCGGAGAAGGACTTCGTATGGTTCAGGATATGCTTGACAGCAAGAACTTCTATGCTTTTAATCCCAGCTTTGATAAATAAAATCCATAGCTGAAGTTATCATTAGTATTACCGCCCTCCCATTAACAGGAGGGCGGTAATATATGTGTAAATTACTTTTTCACTGCTCGTCATTTGAAAGGGGATATTCGTAAAGCATATCTCCATCGACTAAAATCGTAATGCGGGATATCAAGGGATTATTGAATTGATCCTCGCCGAATTCTATGGAAAAGTCGTCAAACTTCGTTAAATCAAGTTCACCGTAAAGCTCGCCGCCCTCAAATGAATTTTCAAGACACCCTTTGTATACCATATATGCAAACTGCTCGCTTGAAACGATTTTATCTTTTTCAGGCAATTCTTCATAGTTTAAAGAGCTTAGCAATGCATTTGTAAGAGTTTCCTTTGTTATCTCTGTTGTATCGACGGTATAACCTTTTTCGGTAAGGTAGATATAAAACAGTAAAGCAGAGTTATAGAGCTTTTCCTCGTTGCTGAAATCGTCATTGCTTTCCTTGGGGTTTTCTAAACTAATATCCGTTAAGTCAATATCTGTGGGATAATAAGCTTCTATACTATTATGATTAACATAAACTGCTTTAACGCCCGTGGCAAAGTCGGCGTTCATTTCTTCGGCGGTATCAAGAACTATCGTGAACTGTTCAAAGTCCTCTAAATTGAGCGTATAACCGTTGGAAATCATATTGGAAGTATATCCGTTATCGCTCAGATATTGATTAAGATACGCCGCAAAGCCTTCGTCGTAAATTATAGATCCGTCTGTTTGATCGAGACAATATTCATAGACTTCACCGTAGCTGCTCAGCGCATTTTCTTGCATAATGTCCGCCGCTTTCATAATGCTTTCAGTATTTACATTACCAAATTGGATATGGATACCTTGATCGTTCAGAAGCTTATAGCATTCGCTTGCAGCCTCATAAAGCTGTTTGACGTCCTCATGATATGTTTTTTCAGCATTCCACATTGAATATGTGCCGTCGTCTAAAGTGACCTCTACATAGAAATCTTTATCGCTCTCGCCGTAGTGTAGGACTACATCAGAGTTTATGAGAAGTTCAAAATCTTCCTCGCTTACAAAAGATTTAAATGATGACAGAACCTTTAGCATAACGAGCTGAGGATCAGTACCGTCCTTAACGTGGAAATCCTGATATACTTTATTAAGCTTTTCGGTGTCTCCGCTGTTGAGCATATCAACATAGTCGGCTATGGTGTTTGGATTATCCTCGCTGACAGGGGAGTTATAGCTGCCCTTGGAGTATGAGATCTCCACTAACCCGTCATCGTCATAATCGTCATATTTCATGTAATCATCTACAAGATCGGAAATGTTTTGTGCGCTTCCCGAAACGTAAAGACATTTAGCAAGATAATCAGCCTTTGACTGCATTTCATCTGTTACTTCTATTGCCTCTGAATCAGGATAAGTAACCTTGTTTTCGCCTACATTGATCGACACATATTTCAGATTATTATTATCACCGATGACGATCTCAAAGTCTAAATGCTCCAGGTCAATATCGTAATTATTCTCATCAATTACCTCCATAAGTCTGAGCATAAATCCGACTAAAGGGAAGTTATCCATACTTGAACGGGACATACGGTACATTTCAGCATTGATATTTATATCCACAGCTTCAATGTAAGCTTCACTATCGGCAGTTCCGGGAGTAACGGTAAAGCCCTGAACACTCAGCTCGGCGAGTACCGTTTGGCTTGCGGTATAAAGCTCTTTTGCCTGTCTGTCATAATAATCAACATCAACGTCCTGTGCTGACGGTGCTGTGGGAATGTCCTCCTGTCCCGCCTTGTAGATATATGCTCCGCCTGCGGTTATCATAATTGCCGCCGCTGCCGCTATGGCAATTCCGCTTGCCAGTCTGCGGGACTTTACCTTTGCCGAGCTTTTCAAAGGCTCGGTGTTTTTTATGATCTCGTCCGATTTATCCGTTTGTGTCTTTACTTCTGTATACTGAGGAAATTTCTGTCTGAGCGCATTTTTTATCTCAGTTTTTTTGTCCTCAGAAAGAACAGTTTTATCAAAGTAACCGTTTAAGCTTTCCTTATTCATACACTCATCTCCTCTCCGTAGTCCGAAAGGGTAATTTTCAGTTTGTCTCTCGCTCTTGAAAGGCGTGAAACAACAGTACCCTTTGAAGTATGTAATATTTCCGCTATTTCCTCTGTTTTGTATTCCTCATAGTAATAAAGATACAGAACTATCCTGTATTTGTGGTCTAATTTGTCCATAGCTCTTTTTATGTCTATCTCAGCTTCTGACCAGTTGAATTCATTGGCGTGAATGTCCTCGAGAATGGTGTTCCTTTTAAATCTTGCGGACTTGAAAATATCCTTGCACTTATTGATTGTGACCCGTATCAGCCACGCTTTAAGGTGTTCGCCGTCGGTAAAATCAAGATTTTCGCAGTTGGTGAAATATTTCATAAGTACCTCGCTGACAACATCCTCAGCTTCGGCTCGTTCATTGAGATATGACAGCGCAGTTCTAAAGATCATATCAGCGTAATGCTCCACCACAAAATCTATATTCTTTTCCATACCTTCACCTCCGATAATTATTTGAAAGTCCTTTCACTTATAACACGATTGAGGAATGGGTTTGATTGCATTTATATTAAAATTTCTTGTAAAATTTAAGGCGGACACACAAAAAGATGTCCGCCTTAAATTATGTCAGAATGATCTTATATAAAACCAACCGTCTCCCGCAGGCTCTGCGCCTGTTATTTCGTCCTTTTCGGGGGAGTAGATAACGATAAATCTGGACGAATGATAAAACCTTACGGTCTCACCGTCAGACTTAATGTCCTGAATTCCTGCCTTATCAGCTTTTTTCAGTATATCCCTGTAATCCTCATAGTATGGATTGTCTATAAGCGTTTCGATGTGGAATTTTCCGCTGTCCGTATATGGAGCCGAAAGCAGATTTTTAAATTCGTCGGCTTCCGTAGGACGTTTCAGCATGACCTCTGCGGCAGAGTAAAGTTCCGTTTTATTCTTTTCAATATAGCTTTTGATGTACCTGTCTGTGTGAATAAAATACTGATGTGCAAATCCCAGCGCAACTACAAGAATTACCGCAAGCCATACAACAGCTTTGATCCTATGTTTTTTGGTTCGGGATCTTTCTTTATTTTCGGCATCTTCCATTATCTTAAATAAGCCTCCAGTCTGTAAATAGGAAATCCCTGTTCGGAAAATTTCTGTTCGTACTCGGTCACGATATTGCCTTCGTAATCGCTGTTATGCAGATCGAGGGATATGTTTTTAAGCGAAAAGCCGTTTTGTGAAAACTGCTCCAGAGAGAATTCAAAGAAATGCATATTGTCGGTTTTCTGATAAATCTCACCGCCGTCAGCAAGAATTTTTTTATAAATTTCAAGAAAACCTCCATGAGTCAGCCTATGCCTTGCATATGTATTCTTAGGATATGGGCAACTGAAATTCAGATATATATTTTTCACCGTTTTAGGGGGAATAAAGCAGTCCAGATATTCTGCGTCGCCTCTTGCAAACCTTAGGTTTTTTATCCCCTCCGCAATAGCGGCAGAGGCGGCGTCTACAATAACATTGGAGCTTTTTTCAACTGCAAGATAATTAATATTTGGATTTCTCTTTGCGATCTCTCTCGCAAACTGCCCCTTTCCGCAGCCGATCTCCAGTTCTATAGGATTTGAGTTACCGAATATTTTTTCAAGATCAAGAATATTTTTTGTGTCCTTAACGCTGAAATTCTTGTCCTCCCTGTCAAGATAAATTATGTAATCGCCGCAGTCTGCAAGTCTGTTTTCAAGATTTTTCTTACGTCTCATTCGCATAGCTTTATTTTGCTCCCTTGTTTTTATTTTCAAGTTTGTGAAGGAAATAATCCTTATCAGAGGTGACCTTCAGCCATTGTGTGGCAGAACCGTTCAGAGGATTTTCATATGGATAAACCGACAGCATGATCTCGGGTAAACCGCTTCCCGAATAGTGAGGTGTTACTCTGAATGATATCTGAGCGTTCATTCTGTCGATAACATCCTGCTCGGTTATTTTTCTGAAAAAAGCTCCTCCCGAATATTCGGTGATCGGTATTTTTGTAAATCGGGCCTGATAAATTTTCTTTCCGTCTCTTTTTGTTACAAGGGGAAAATCGTGCTGTACAACGGTAATATTTCCTCCGTGCTGTTCGTGATACTGCAAATCGGTAAATGTGATATCACCTTTGTCCACACTCTCGCCTGAAATTGAAACACAAAGTCCTTTATCCGAAGCAAGCCCCGCACTTTCGACGCCGAAGGAAAAGATGAGACCGTCTATCATTATTTCTCCGCAGGTAGCAAACTCCAGACGAACATGCTTTAACCCGGCTTTTTTTGATAATCTGTCCAAAAATTTACTCATATTGTATATCCTTAAAGAATTACTTCGGTTCCGCCGCAGTTTCTGATTGAAAGCACGTAGCAAGCGCCTTCACCGAAAACTCTCTCCATTTCGGCTTTGAATTTTTCAAGCTTGTGTTCGGGAACGAACGCCTGAATAGTTCCGGCAAATCCACCTCCGTGAACTCTGCAAGCGCCCTCGCCGTCAAGTACAGATTTGGCAAGATACAACGCCAGCGTAAGTCCCTGCTGATCCACCGCGCTGGGAGCAAAAATATTCTGCAAGTAAGCAAGAGAGGAATTTCCCGACTGAGTAATAAGGCTTAAAAATTCGTCAAAATTACCGCTGCTCAGAGCTTCAGCCTCCTTGCCGACTCTTTCGTTATCATCAAAGAAATGCAAAGCTCTGAGTACTGCTCTGTCTCCGCATCTCGATCTTATCTCAGTGATATTTGAGAGAACTTCCTCTTTTGATATTTCCCTAAGGACATCCTTTCCGAAAAAATGCGCTACTGATTTCATCTCAGGCGGAATAGCAGCATATTCCGGAGTAAGATCGGCATGACTGCCCTTTGTATCAACTATGCAAAGACTATGACCGCTTTTGGCAAAGTCAAAGTCGAGCGATTTGATAATGGGATTATCTCTGTCGCCGAAATCAATGGTGATAAACCCTCCCACAGAGGAAGCCATTTGATCCATTAGACCTGAAGGTTTGCCGAAATACACATTTTCAGCGTACTGAGCCAGCTGAGCTATTTCCACATCGGAAACATCGCCGTCATTGTAAAGTCCGTTAAGTATTGTACCTATAAGCACCTCATAAGCGGCAGAGGAGGAAAGTCCCGAGCCTTTAAGAACATTTGAGGTAGCGTAAGCCTTAAAGCCTCCTACCTTGTGACCGTTCTTTTTAAAACCCGCAGTCATGCCTCTTATAAGTGAAGCGGATGTGTTTTTCTGTTCCTCATAAACCTCGGTATCATCTGCATTTATAGTGTCAACAGGGAATCCTTCGGATTTAACGGTAATAATATTTTCCTCAGCGGAAGCAACAGCCGCAATAATATCCAGAGAAACGCCTGCAGCCAATACGCAGCCCAGATTATGATCTGTATGATTTCCGCCTACCTCCGTTCTGCCGGGTGCGGAAAAAAAACAAGTGGGCTTTTCACCAAATTGAGCCTCAAATTCCTTTGCAATTCTTTCATATCTTTCCTTTTGAAAAGCCAGCGTATCTGCTGTGTAGATTTTGTCAAGAGTGAGTATTTTCATTATCTGGCAACCTCCGTAATTCATATTTTAGCGGATATCCGCTTAAGATACATTATATTATACAATATATTATCTTTTTTTGCAAGAGATTTTTTTGATTTCATTTTAGATATTGTATGATTTTCGGTGGTGTATAAAAAGTAAAAAATAATTATCAAAATTATTGCAATTTGAATAGTTATATGCTATAATTAATTATATATAAAAGTTTAAGTGCAGTATGTAAGGAATCAAATTTGGAATTTATTGATGATTACTATATTGTCGGAACAGAAGTAGCTCCCAAAGATCTGACATTACAGTATGAGGAAGTTAAAAAAGGGACAAATCGGAGATACTGTCAATGACAGCGGAGAGTTTATTCCTTATCATAAAGGTCTTATTGAGATGCTTTTTGATATGAAAGATAGTTATGGTACAATTATCGGTTAATGATCTATGTGAACTTTATTAAATGTTTGATGAAAGCTTTAAATATTATTATTAGGAGATGGTAAAAATGCTTATACCTTACGGTTGGGGCAATAAACTAAAAAAGGATGTTCCTATGGGATTTATGGCATGCGGAAAATGTCGGGGCTTTGCTCCGTATTATCTTGGAAGAGTTGTTTTCAGGGTTCACATCTGTTATATTCCTGTATTTTTCAAAACCAAGGGATATTATGTTTTCTGCGGAAACTGCGAGGCAGGACGTGAGATATCAAAGGAGCAGTACGAGATGCTCAAGCCTGCATATAAGCTTTTTACAAACAAAAAGCTTCTTAAACAGTGTTATAACGATGCAGTTACGCTTTCTCAGGGAATGGAACCTACGGATATGAATATTCAGTATGTATTTGATAGTCTTGCAAAAACATACCCAATAGACGGAGAAATATTGGCGAATCAGTACAAAACAATGATAGCCGATATAATCAAATGCGGAGTGGTTCCGCAGAATCAGTAAAAGCGATTATTTGTTAAGCTTTTATTAAATCGTACATTATCCTTAAGCTGTCGTTTTGTCAAATGGAAGTAACATACGGCATAAGGAAGTGAACTGTTGCTGAGGAATAAGGCAAAATATGTGAGATTTTATTTGCCGACTGTCCTTAGTCAGAAATATATTATGAAGGAGAAATTTATTTATGAGTAACGAAAACAAGGTTTTGGGCGTAATAGGAGCAGTGATCTGAGCGGTTCTGGGTATTGTGGTATGGTGTCTGATAGGTAAGCTTGGTTACATATCTTGGCTGGGCGGTTTTGCAATAAGTGTATTCACTCTCGGAGGATACATACTGCTTGGTAAAGACGTAAGTAAGTTCGGATTAATTCTCTCAATATTACTTATGGTAGTATCCGTTTATCTTGCGACAAGACTTAACTGGGCTATCAGCCTACAAGAGGCCTTTGATGAGGAATTTGGATATGAGTCTCTGGGACTGTTTTAAAAATATTATGACATTGGTAAAGCTTGCTGATTACTCAGTCAGGTTTTACATTGATTTAGGGTTAGGGTACATTCTGACTTTTGTTGCAGGCTTCAGCTTTATTAAAAAGAAAATGTAATAAAGAAAACAACACCCGTGATGATACTTTATCTCACTGTTTCTATTACAAGGCGCAGGATCAGAGAAAAGAAAAACAAACAAAATACATGCGGCGAGGTGTAAATGTGGACGAGATCAGAGAACTGATTATAAGAATGATCGAATACTATGAGGGAGATCCAAAGCGTATTCATCATTTCATAAAGGTGCATTCCTTTGCCAAGATCATTGCAATGGGAGAAGGTCTTGAACTAAATACAATGTACTGTCTTGAAGTTGCGGCTGTAGTTCACGATATAGGGATAAAGCCTGCTGAGGAAAAGTATGGCAAAGGCATATGCGGCGGCGCTTTGCAGCAGGAGCTTGGCGTAGGACCTGCAAGAAAAATGCTGTCCGAACTTGGACTCGATAAAGATTTGATTGAACGTGTATGTTTTCTTATCGCTCATCATCATACCTATACTGATGTCGAAGGAATAGACTGGCAGATACTTCTTGAGGCGGATTTTCTGGTAAACGCTTTTGAGGATAATATTTCAAAAGACAGTATCAGAAACTTCCGCGAAAAAGTGTTCAGAACAGATACCGGAATAGCTTTGCTGAACAAAACATTCGGAGTTTGAATGCAGGTGTTTCGTAAGTATGAATATCCGGCAGTGACGAATTTCAGACCAAGATTAGTTTTTAAAATAGTATTTATGGGACACGGCTATAAAAGTTATATAGACTTATATTTCCATTTGTGAAATTTTAATGAAATTAATCTAAAGGGTCTTGCATTTTTTTATAAATGTGGTATTATAGAATTACAGTAAAGCTGAGTTTCAGCTAAAGCTGTGTTTTAGATTATTGAAGGAGGTCAGTTACAATGGCTTATAAGATTAGTGATGATTGTGTAATGTGCGGCGCTTGCGCAGAGGGATGTCCTGTTGGTGCAATTTCTGAGGGTGACGGTAAGTATGTTATCGACTCAGACGCTTGTCTTGACTGCGGAGCTTGCGAGGGTGTCTGTCCTGTCGGCGCGCCTACGGCTGAATAATTTTAGCTTACATAAAAGCGTTCGTCTGTTTGACGGACGCTTTTTTTTGTCTGTTTTAATGGACTGAATTCTGTACATTTTTTTGTATTGTTCAAATAAATTTCAGTAAATTTGTCAAAATGACGAAAAAAAGGGAAGAAAATGTCTTAATAATAAAAAAATGCACAAACCGCAGCGAGCAGCTGTTAATTAAATGTTCATAATTGTAACTTTTTTAACCCGATTTTAGGGAATTTTACGGGAAAATGGTAACAATTAACGTTGACATTTGTAACCTTATTGTATATAATTATAATGGTTAAAAAGATAATATATAATGTATTTAACCGACTTGTGTAAAAAATTATATTTAAACCTTTTTAAAGGAGAGTGGTTGAAATGAGCAATTTAAAAACAGGTAAATCAAAGGCTGTCGCTTTAGCTTGTTGCGGAATATTTGCGCTTAGTTGCGTAGGCTTTGCGGAACTGGATAAAACTGAGATCGTTCCCTGTGACGTATTGCCCTCTGTTGAGTATAAGGCGGATAATTTTTCCGTTACGACTACAGGCACCACGGAAGTTTCGGAGGAGATGATCGTTTCCGAAGAAATAAAAACGGAAATCGTTACTTCCGCTGCCGCAGAACAAAGATCTGAGGAAACTACTGTCAAGGAAACGGTTGTGCCGAAATCCGAAACTGCTTCTGTAAAAAATACAGGAGGCGTTAAGCGTATATATATTGCTGAAACAGCAGCAACCTCGGTTGATAAATCCGAGACAGTAAGCACGACTGAGTCTAAGGTTGCCGATACAGAGAAATATTCTGATGTAACTTCTTATCAAGCTGAGGAAACTTTTTCAACTACTGTTTCTTCTGATGTTACAGATACTAAGAAATCTGAAGAAAGCTCCACTGAAACAAATAAGACAACCACAAAGGCTACTGCTTCGGAGTCAATTTCTAAGGCGACTACCACCACTAAGGAAACTACAACTGCCAAAGATACTACTGCGTCAACTAAGACTACAACAACGACTGCACCTGCAACTTCCGGGTCTGTGCCTGATATAACAGTTCTGCCTCAAAAGCCTGTAACGGATAACGGAACAACTCCTGAATCAAGATTTAATGCAGCTACTCTTACTCCCGATCAATGTCTTACCGGTAATGATCATAAGATACTGACTAAATATCTGGATAAGATAATCACTGATGATATGAGTAATTATGAAAAGGCTCTTGCCTGCTATGATTACCTTATTAAAAATACATATTATGACTACGGTGGCTGGAGCGATCCCGTTAAGGCTGTGCTTGAGGACGGCTATGGTACTTGTACCGAGTATTCAAGAGTATATGCATATATGCTGAGATATATCGGATTCGATGCAAAGACTGTGGACGGTATGACCGCTATGGCTGCGGGAGGTTACGGCTATCATATGTGGGTAGAGGTAACGATCAACGGACAGGTTTATGTCTGCGACCCGCAAGTAGACGATAATATGTCTTCAGCGACTAAGATATCACATGCAAGGTTCTGTAAGACCTATGACGAGGTCAAGGGACAATACATAAAAGCATAATTTTACAGCGGAGACTGCATGAGCAGCTCCGCTGTTATTATTGTGAGAGTATGTTTTTATATTTTTCGATTTGTATTTTATTGGAGAAACGTTCGTTCTTGACAAAACAAATGTTTTATGTTATAATATACAAAACATTTGTTTGAATGGAGCGGTGACAATGAACAGACAAATTCTGCACGTTGATATAAATAATTGCTATGCCTCAATAGAATGCCTGATAAATCCTGCACTGAGAGGAAAATGTGTTGCTGTAACAGGCAATGCTGAGGAACGTCATGGTATTATTCTTGCGAAAAACGAGATGGCTAAGGCTATGGGCGTCAGGACGGGGGAAACTATATGGGACGCTAAAAGAAAATGCCCTGAGCTTATATGCGTTCCTCCTCATTACGATATATACCTTGATTTTTCTAAGCGTGCGCATCTTATTTATGAACGCTACACGGATAGGATAGAATCCTTTGGAATAGACGAGTGCTGGCTTGACGTGACATGCACCAGGCGAGATATGCAGGAGGTTGCCGATGAAATCAGAGAAACGGTAAAAAAGGAGCTTCATATTACTGTTTCCGTTGGAGCAAGCTTTAACAAAATATTTGCAAAGCTCGGTTCTGATATGAAAAAGCCGGACGGAACTACCGTCATTACAGAGGATAACTTCAAGAAGAAGGTATGGGGGCTTCCTGCATCGTATCTGCTGTTTGTAGGACGTTCCACAGAGCGCAAGCTATCGTCACACGGCATCAGAACCATAGGCGATATTGCAAATACGCCGGTTAAAATTCTTGAGAGCTGGCTGGGCAAATGGGGCAGTACGCTGTGGATGTATGCTAATGGCCTTGACAGAACGCCTATAGATTTTATGTGGAACAAGCCTCCGGTGAAGTCTGTTTCCAACGGCATAACGGCTTATCGGGATTTGGTAAACGACGATGATGTTCATATCCTGACTGCCGCTTTGTCTGAGAGTGTTGCGGCAAGACTCAGAAAAATCAGGTTAAAAGCCATGGGAGTATCAATCTCCGTCAGGGACAGCAAGCTCAGAGTATATTCAAGACAATGCAAGCTTAGCTGCCCTACATACGACGGTTCTGTAATAGCAAAAATATCCATGGAGCTTTTCAGAAGTTTCTATGATTGGGAGACGGGTATTCCCATACGTTCAATCTCTGTGGGTACTTACGAACTGTGTGATGAAAATACAGCCGTCCAACTTGATTTTTTTACAGATCCAACAAAGCTTAAAAAACGTGAAAATCTTAACAGGGCAATGGATAAAATCAGAGATAAATACGGTTACTCGGCTATAAACAGAGCTGTTGTGGCGTGCGATAATGAGTTTTTCAGATTTGATGCAGCAGTTCAGAACGAAATTCACCCTGTGGGGTATAAAACAGGCTGATAATATTGATTTTGTGAATTTACGCTTACGCTCTTGACAAATAAACAAAAATGCGTTATAATAATATCAATATAACAGTTATAAAAGGCAATGGCGCTTTTGATCTTTGTGGTCAAAAGCGCCATTTTTTTGTGAAAGAGGTTTCGTTATGGATTATCTGTCAAAAAATATTTCTTTAAATCTGAAAAAAATACGTTTGGGAAAGAAGATGTCCCTTGATGATGTGTCAGAACTGACCGGAGTTAGCAAAAGCATGCTTGGACAGATTGAAAGAGGGGACTCAAATCCTACTATAAGCACTATAGGCAAAATAGTCAGCGGATTGAGAGTGACCGTAGACGATCTTATATACTCTTCTATAAACAGTACCTATCTTGTGAACAGAGAAAAACTTATACCCGTAAAAGAAATAGAGGGACAGTATGCGGTTTTCAATTATTTCCCTTGTGATAAATCGAGAGATTTTGAAATATACGGCATAACTGTTCAGCCCGATGGCATTTATAAAAGCGGATCGCACGGAGAGCGTACTACAGAGTACATAGTTGTGACAAAAGGTACCCTTACACTAAAAATCGACAATGAATTTTATGAAATAAAGGAAGGCGACGCATTCCGTTTTGATTGCGATAAGGAGCATAGATATATAAATAACGGCAGAGAGCTTTTAAGCTTTATTTCATATTTTGTATTCAAACAGAAATAATAATTGAAAATTTCTATCATCGGGACGGTTTATGCCGTCCTTTTACTTTTGCAAAAAATTTAAAATACTATTGTGAAAAAAATAAAAATGTGATATAATCATTTTAGCTAAATTTTAATCGAATGCTATATAATACAATTACCGTTTTACAATGTAAGGTAATTGTAAAACGTGATCATTAATGCTAATGGAGTGTGAATTTATGAGACTTTTACTTGCAGAGGACGAAAAGGAGCTTTCCAATGCTCTTACGGCAATTTTAAGACATAATAATTATTCAGTAGATCCCGTGTATAACGGTATGGACGCGCTCAATTACGGCTTAAGCGAAAATTATGACGGTATTATTCTTGATATTATGATGCCTGTTATGGATGGTATAACCGCTCTTAAAAAACTGCGGGAAAAAGGGGTAGACACGCCGGTTCTGCTGCTTACTGCCAAGTCTGAGATAGAGGATAAGATCAGCGGTCTTGACAGCGGTGCCGACGATTATCTAACCAAGCCTTTTGCAATGGGCGAACTGCTGGCTAGAATAAGGGCTATGACAAGACGTAAAACTGAATTTTACCCCAATACTCTTTCATTCGGAAATATAACTCTCAGCCGTGAAAGCTTTCTTCTTTCGTCCCCCACGGGAGAGCAGCGGCTTGGAAATAAGGAATTTCAGGTGCTCGAAATGCTTATGGCTAACCGCAATATGCTTATTTCCACCGAACGTATTATGGAGAAGGTATGGGGATTTGACTCCGAAGCTGAAATAAATGTTGTGTGGGTTTATATATCCTATCTTCGTAAAAAGCTCGCGTCTATCAACGCCAATGTGGAGATCAAAGCAAGCCGGGGAGTAGGATACACGCTGGAGAAAAAACATGATCAAGAAGCTTAGACGCAGATTTGTTCTGATCGCCGCCTTGTGTCTGCTGGTGGTGGAGGTTCTTATAATCGGTTCTATTAATATTATAAATATAATGAGTATCAATAAAGATGAAAATCAGCTCCTTGAATTACTCTGCAAAAATGAGGGAACATTTCCCGAAGTCTTAAAACACAGTAAAGAACAAGCAGATCCTCCTCCTGGTAATGAAGGACAATCAGAGCCGACAGACAATCACAAATTTCTTAATGTGGAAACAAAATATCAGACTAGATATTTTACTGTTTTATATAACGAAAGCGAAAAGCCCGTAAGAGTCGATACAGGGCATATCGCAGCAGTATCTTCCGACGAGGCAATAAGATATGCGGAACAAGCGGCTGAACAAGGCGGTCGGAATCAGTATATCGGCAATTATAAGTATACTGTTTCCGAGAAAGAAAACGGCGGTGAACTCTATATTTTTCTGGACTGCACAAAGGATATTGCTACTAAAAGCGGTTTTCTTTTAATATCTATAACCATTGCGGCGGCAGGATATCTTCTGGTATGTGTGATGATAATTGTTTTTTCAAAGCGTGCAGTCAGACCGTTTATAGAAAACTACGAAAAGCAAAGAAGATTTATTACCGACGCGGGTCATGAAATAAAAACTCCGCTGTCGATAATTTCGGCCAATACCGATGTTATAGAAATGACGTCTGAACCCAGCGAATGGACTGAGAGCATAAAAAATCAAATAACAAGACTTGACGGTCTGATTGCAAATCTGTTGAAACTTTCCCGCATGGAGGAGGATAGCGTTAAGTATACCTTCAGCGAATTTGATCTTTCCAACATTGCAATAGAAACAGCTGAACCTTTTATCACGCTCGCGGAAACAAAAGGAAAGAAACTTGAAACAGAAATAGAAAACGGTTTGTTCTATATTGGCGACGAGGGTGCTGTTCGTCAGCTTATTTCAATACTTATAGAAAATGCAGTAAAATATTGTGACGACGGCGGAATTATCAGGACTGAGCTGAATAAATCGTCTAACGGAAAAAATATCAGGCTGACGGTAACCAATTCCTGCAAAAATCCGCCTGAGGGAGATTTATCAAGGCTTTTTGACAGGTTTTACCGCGCCGATGTTTCTCGTTCCAGAGATGAAGGCGAACAGAAAATCGGCTATGGCATAGGACTTTCCATAGCTAAAGCCGTTTGCGAAGCGCACAAGGGAAAAATATCGGCTAAAGCGGAAAACGGAAACATTTCTTTTACCGCAATTTTCAAAATCTGAACATGGTTTTTCATTTTATTTTCATATTGTTTTAAGCTGTTATTAAGGTTTGGATATTATAATTTTAATATAATCAAGAATTACAAAAAAACTTTAAATGGAAAGGAATGAGACTATGAGCAATATTCAATCTGTTTTTAAGCGTGTTGAAAAAAAATATATGGTAAGCGAAGCGCAGTATCATCAGCTTATGGAACGCTTTGAGGGAAGAATGCAAGTAGATAAGTACGGGAAAACGACGATCTGTAATATATACTATGATACACCGTCTCATCAGCTTATAAGAAATTCACTTGAAAAGCCGGTATATAAGGAAAAACTTAGGGTAAGGAGCTATGGCACTCCCGACGACGGCAGCAAGGTTTTCGTAGAACTAAAAAAGAAATATAAAGGCGTTGTTTACAAAAGGCGCGTCGATATGACATTGTCTCAGTCAAAATATTTTATAAGCGGACTTCAATCGCCCGGCATTAATCCTCAGATAGAAAATGAGATATCGTATTTTCTCGATTTTTATAAGGGTATTGCTCCCGCTATGTTTTTAAGCTATGAAAGAATTGCGCTGTGCGGCATAACAAACTCTGAGCTGCGTGTAACATTTGACAGCAGGATAACTTACCGAGAAGAAGAGCTGTCACTTGAAAAGGGCGTCTGGGGGAAACAGCTTCTTGAACCGGGGTATATGATAATGGAAATCAAAATTCCGGGTTCGCTGCCGCTTTGGTTAAGCGAGATTCTTGACGAATTAAATATTTTTCCCACTTCATATTCAAAGTACGGAACGGCGTATATGAGAGAATATAAGTGCAAAAACGAATTAAAAAACGGAAAGGTGACTGACTGTGCATAATATAACTGCTTTATCAACGATTCTGGATATTTCATCAACTACAACGGTAATGACTACAGGTACTTTTATCCTGTGCACAATAATATCGCTGGTGCTGGGTAGCGTGATTGCTTTCTCGTTCAGCATTAGGCAAAAAAAATCAAAAAGCTTCATAATGACTCTTGCTCTCCTTCCGGTCATAGTTCAGGTAGTCATTATACTGGTCAATGGAAATCTTGGTACCGGAGTTGCGACAATGGGTGCATTCAGTCTTGTACGTTTCCGATCAATTCCGGGTAATGCAAGAGATATATGCGCTATTTTCCTCTCAATGGCAATAGGAGTTGCAACAGGCACAAATCATATTATCCTATCGGTAATTTTTACGGTAATCGTATGTTTGATAAGCATCATCTATACATTGTCGCCTTTCGGAGAGAAAAAGGCAGCAGACAAGGAACTGACTATAACCATACCCGAAAGTCTGGATTACACCGAAGTATTTGATGATATATTTGACGTATACACCAAAAAAAGCGAACTGATCTCTGTCAAGACTACAAATATGGGAAGTCTTTTCAAACTTAAGTATGAGATTACTCTTAAAGACGGAGCGAATGAAAAACAACTGATCGATGAACTGAGATGCAGAAACGGCAATCTTGAGATCATGTGTTCTCGCAAGATCATATCTGTTGAGGAACTTTAAAGGTTAATATACCCGACAGACGAACTCAAATAATTTGTTTGTCAGTCGGGTATAAAAATTATATGCGTGATTAAAATATTTAATAATATAACAAGGGAGCGATTTGTTATGAAAAAAGTAGATGCAAAAAAGCTTATTGCGCTGTCGGCCGCTATAGCTCTTGTAATATCAAGCGGCTGCTCAAAAACCGGTTCTGATAGTGTAAATACCGAAACAACTACGAAATCAATTTCTGCGGACTCTGTTGATAAAGAAATATCCGCAGAGGATCTGGATGTCGGATATGAGGAGACAGAGGCAGTAAATATTACTTTCAGCGAAAGCGGAGCGGAAGTCAGTGGAAACGGCGCTGTATATGATAGCGGAATCGTAACGATTTCTGTAGAAGGCACATATATTCTTTCCGGCAGCGGTAATGGAAGAATTGTAGTCAATGCAGATAAAAATGCTGAGATCAAGCTTGTATTTAACGGACTTGATCTGACCTGTTCGGATTATGCACCGATATCCGTTACAAAAGCTGACAAGGTATATATTATTCTTGAGGACGGTACTGAAAATGTTATAACAGACGGAGAAAGCTATGATTTATCCGAAGACGACAACACTGACGGAGCAATTTTTACAAAGTCCGATCTGACAATAAACGGCGGAGGAAGCTTGACTGTTAATGCAAATTACAAGCACGGCATAGTTTCAAAGGACGATCTAGTTATCACAGGAGGAAATATCACAATTACATCTGCCTCAACCGCCATTGAGGGTAAAGACAGCGTTAAAATATCCAGCGGAGTTTTTAATATATCCGCTGGTACAAACGGTATAAAATCTACCAATACTGAGGAAAGCGATAAAGGCTTTATCAGTATATACGGCGGAACTTTCACAATAAATGCAAGCGGCGACGGCTTTGACGCGGAAAGCGTTCTCAGCATAGACGGAGGTGAATTTAATATTACCACAGGCGGAGGCAGCGACAATGCGTCTATGCAGTCCGACGGTACGCCTAATGATGATTGGCAGAATAATATGAAAGGCGGCGGAATGGGTAAGCAAGACGATGCGGTTCGCGGAGACATGGGTGATATGGGAGATGTGCCTGACATGGGCGATATGCCCGATATGGGTGATATGACTCCACCTGACGGCTTTGAAGGCGTAGATTTACAGCCTATGAATTCCGAAGGGAATCAGCTCATTATAGAGAATACGGCTGATACTCAGGCTCTTGAGGTTTCAGAAACATCCTCGGACAGCGAAACAACGTCGGCAAAGGCTTTTAAATCAGGAGGAAGTATTCTTATAACAGGCGGTACATTTGATATTAATTCCTCTGACGACAGCATCCACAGCAATGGAGATGTAACAATAAGCGGCGGAACTATAACTGCCTCTTCGGGTGATGACGGTATTCACGCAGACGGTAATCTTCTTATAGAGGACGGAATTCTGACTGTTACTAAAAGCTATGAAGGTCTTGAAGGTATGACAGTAACTATTTCGGGAGGAGAGATCAGCGTAACGGCAAGCGACGACGGAATAAACAGCGCAGGCGGCAGTGACACAGGGTCAACGGAACGAATGGGACGCGATCAGTTTGCGTCACAGGAAGGTGTATTTCTAAATATCACGGGAGGTAATTTATATATTGATGCAGGCGGAGACGGTCTCGACAGCAACGGAGATCTCTATATGTCGGGCGGAACTGTTTATGTCAGCGGTCCTACAAACGGAGGAAACGGTGCACTCGATTACAACGGCGATGCAATAATCACAGGAGGAACTATCGTTGCAAGCGGAGCGATCGGCATGGAGGAATGCTTTGGTGAAAATTCTGAGCAATATGTTGTTCAGTATAATTTTTCGAGTGCTTTTTCTGCAGGTACGGAATTCACAGTTACCGACAGTTCAGGAAATCAGATCATAAGCTTTACCAATGAAAAAAGTTGGCAGGGCGTTGTGTTCTCATCGCCCGAGCTTAAAGAGGGAGAGACATATACAGTCAGTGCCGGAGATGAAAGCGAAAGCATAACCATTGAAAGCATCATTACTTCCAATGCTCAAGGAGGAATGTTCGGAGGTGGAATGGGCGGTCACGACGGAGGACGCGGATTTTAGCCGGATGTCAAGATAAATGTAAATTTAATGTGAATCGCTTGACAAAGTATTCGTATAGTGGTATAATATTTTAGTCAAATAATGATTACTGCATAGAACTACTGTCTGAACTAAGGATGATGGGCTTCTATGAGTCATAATTTTTAGTTTGGAAGGAGGTTTTTCTGATGAGAGAAGGTATTCACCCACAGTATGAGGAGACTACGATTACCTGCGCTTGCGGTAATGTAATTAAAACTCGCTCAACTAAGAAGGATATCAAGGTTGAAATCTGTTCAAAGTGCCACCCATTCTACACAGGAAAGCAGAAGCTTGTAGACAGCGGCGGACGTGTTGACAGATTCAAGAAGAGATTTAATCTTGACTAAGACTTTACAAAAAGGGCGGATATTTCCGTCCTTTTTCTTTTAGGAGAAATTGGTATGAGCTATACTACCGTTTATGAGCCTGCTCAGGACAGTTTTATTGAAAAAAAGTCAGAGTTCATAGGGTATATTTGTCCTGTGTGTACTGCTGACGGAGCAATGGAGTTTATAAATAAAGTTAAATCCGAAAACAGAAAGGCAAAGCATAATGTATATGCATATGTTTTAAGAGAGGGTAACATTACTAGGTATTCAGACGACGGAGAACCTCAGGGTACCGGAGGAGTTCCTGTTCTTGATGTTATCAGTAAGGCCGGTCTTACCGATGTGTGCGTTGTGGTGACCAGATACTTCGGAGGAGTTCTTTTAGGTGCCAGCGGACTTATCAGAGCTTATTCACAGGCATGCTCCATGGCAATAAATGCGGCAAGGAAAATGGTGATGTGTGAATGCTCACGTATTTCTTTCACTTGTGACTACAACATGTACGGCAAGATTTCTTATGCTCTTCCGGATTTCGAGGTCATAAATGAAAATGAGGACTTTGCTGACGCGGTAAGCATTTCAGTTCTGGTGAAAAATGAGAAAATTTATGATTTAAAGAAGAAACTTACAGATATTTCTAATGGGCAAATTGAATTAGAGGAAGAGCCAAATTTGTGGGCTGATTTTGCCTGAGTTTTGTTGTATGTTACAAAAATTTGTATCCTTTAGGCAAAAATAAAGGCTTTTTTAAGGACTTTCGGGTATATATAAGTAGGTGTTATTTTATCCTGTCGTGTGAATTGTCTTAAGGAGGGGTTGCCTATGCTGCCAAGAGAACAGTACGAAAGCTTTGAAAAACAAATGCTTTGCGAATACGCCTGTCTTTCATCACAAAGCAGAGGACGGCTTCGTGACGAGGTCAAATGCGATCTGCGTACCGATTATCAGCGTGATCGAGACAGAATTCTCCATTGTAATTCATTCAGACGGTTAATACATAAAACTCAGGTCTTTCTTTCTCCTGCTGGGGATCACTACAGAACACGGCTTACTCACACGTTGGAGGTCAGTCAGATCGCAAGAACGATTGCGCGTTCCCTACGGCTTAATGAGGATCTGACTGAGGCTATAGCTTTAGGACATGACTTGGGACATACTCCCTTCGGTCATGCAGGAGAGAGGATGCTCAATCAGCTTTGTCCGGACGGATTTCATCATTATGAGCAAAGTATGCGTGTGGTTGATATTCTTGAAAAGGACGGCGAGGGGCTTAATCTTACTTTTGAAGTCAGGGACGGTATTTTTAAGCATACAAATCAGATCGCCGTAACTTTGGAAGGATATGCTGTTCGCTACGCAGACGTTATAGCATACATAAATCACGATATTGAGGACGCTGTGCGAGGAGGAATAATCTGCGAGGAGGATATTCCTGCCTGTATTACAGATGTTCTGGGACATTCAAAATCCGAGAGAATTACCACACTGGTTTCTTCTCTTGTAGAAAACGGAATAGTATACTGTGAAGACAGCGGGGATGATACGCTGAATGGTCACAGGTACACAATAAAAATGTCAGACGAGATATACAAGGCATATAAGGCTTTGCATCGCTTTATGTTTGACAGCGTATATACAAATCCAAAGTGCAAGTCTGAGGAAAGCAAGGCTCAGGACATGATAGCATACCTTTATGATTATTATGTAAATCATCTGGAAAAGCTCCCTTCTATGTATATTAATTTAGCTTACCATTACGGTATTGACAAGGCGGTCTGCGATTATATTTCAGGTATGACCGACAGCTTTGCAATTCAGACATTTAAAGAATTGTTTATTCCTTTGTCTTGGAATATATATTGATTTTTTGTAATTCAATGAAAGGAGTAGATACAATGGCTTTGCCTGTGGAATTTATAGAGCGTCTTAAAGCGGCAAATCCCATAGCAGAGATTATGGGCAGTTACGTTACGCTTAAACGAACGGGCAGAGACTATGTTTGTCTTTGTCCATTTCACAATGAAAAAACGCCCTCCTGTCATGTTCACCCTGATAAGGAATTTTTCCATTGCTTTGGCTGCGGAGCAGGCGGAGACGTTATCACTTTTACAATGAAATACAATAATCTGGATTACTGGGAGGCAGTAAAGCTTTTGGCTGAACGCGGAGGAGTTCCATTGCCTGAGGACACAGGCTTTAACAGCAAACGGACTGATACCAGAAAAAGAATGTATGAAATGAACAAGTGCGCCGCAAAGTTTTTCTACCACCAGCTTAAAACTCCGGAGGGAAAGGCGTGCCTTGATTATCTTATAAATAAGCGTAAACTAAGCCCTCAAACTATCAAAAAATACGGTATGGGTTTTGCGCCCAATAGCTGGAGCGCACTGAAAAGCTATATGCTCGGTCAGGGATATACAGAGGAGGAGCTTGAGGCTGGTTCGCTTATATCAAGATCTCAGAATAACACTAGGAGGACATTTGATTTTTTTGTGAATCGGGCAATGTTTCCGTTTATTGATCTTGCGGGACATATAGTCGGCTTTGGCGGACGCGCTCTTTCTGAAGAGGACAAGCGTAAATACCTCAATTCAAAGGATACTCTTTGCTATTTAAAAAACAGATTTCTATTTTCAATGAATTTTGCTAAAAATCATGCTGTCAAGGACAAGCAGATTCTGCTCTGTGAAGGAAATCTTGATGTTATTTCTCTGAATCAGGCGGGATTTGAGAATGCTGTCGCCTCCTGCGGTACAGCTCTTACTCCGGAACAAGCTAAGATAATTTCAAATTATGCTGAGCATGTCATTATATGCTACGATTCCGATGCAGCGGGTCAGAAGGCTACTTCACGCGCTATACCGATTTTAAGCGAAGCGGGTCTGAAAACGACAGTAATAAAAATGACAGGTGCAAAGGACCCCGACGAGTATATTCAGAAATTTGGGGCAGACCACTTTAGAAATCTGATAAATAATTCCGACGGAGCTATTAACTTTGAACTCAGCAAGTGCAAAGATGGACTTGATACTGATACCGAGCTTGGAAAAGTAGATTATCTTAAAAGGGTATATAAAGTTTTGGCGGAAATAAAATCTCCGGTGGAACGCGATATTTACATATCAAAAATTTCAGCAGAGCAGGGAATTAATAAGACTTCATTAGAAGAGGAAATAAATAAGCGTCTAAGGCGTGAGCGGTATGCATACAACAAAAAGGAATGGAACAGAACAGTTAATTTTGCCAACCGTCCAAGGGATGAAATAAATCCCGAGGCAAATGCTCATCCAAGAGAAGCGCAGGCTGAAAGCGGTATAATTTATTATCTTCTTAATCATCCCGACTCCTGCAGTGATATTACATCAAAGCTTAAGGCTGATGACTTTGTGACTTCGTTCAACAGAAGAATATACGAAAGTCTGACAGCAAAAATCGAAAATCTTGAGGATTTTTCCGTATCCTCCTTTAACGGTGAATTTTCTCCCGAGGAAGTGGGCAAAATAACGGGGATTATAGAGAAATTCGACAAGCTTTCTGTTGATATTAATGTGGTTAACGATTATATTTCCGTTTTGCTGAAATATAAAAATAACACAGAAAAAGCAGATGTAAGCACGGACGACGATTTTAAAGCAATGATTGAAAAAATCAGGGCGAGCAAAAGCTAACGTCCTTTAATATATAGTAAGAATAGTAAAAATAAAGGAGAGTTTTATTATGACAGACAAGAAATCAATAATGGACAACCTTATGGAACACGGCAAACAGACCGGTAAACTCACCACTAAGGAGATTACCGACGCTCTTGAAAAGCTCGATTTTGACGTTGAACAAATGGATAATTTTTACGACACATGCGCTAGTCTCAATATCGAGATCATCGATGATGTAGTTGTGGACGACAGTCTTGATTTTGTAAATCCCGAGGATGAGCTTGAGCCTGACGGCGTGGATATTTCTCTTTCTACAGACGGTATAGCTATTGACGATCCTGTAAAGATTTACCTAAAAGAAATCGGCAGAGTTCCCTTGCTTACTTCTGAGGAGGAAATTCAGCTTGCGGAAAAGATGTCGGGAGATAATGAGAAAGAGGCTTCCAAGGCCAGAAAGAGACTTGCCGAGGCTAACCTCAGACTTGTTGTGTCTATAGCCAAGAGATATGTCGGAAGAGGTATGAGCTTCCTCGATCTAATCCAAGAGGGTAATATGGGGCTTATCAAGGCGGTTGAGAAGTTCGATTATAAAAAGGGCTTTAAATTTTCTACCTACGCCACATGGTGGATAAGACAGGCTATTACAAGAGCTATTGCTGACCAGGCGAGAACTATCAGAATTCCTGTGCATATGGTTGAAACTATTACAAAGGTCAAAAAGGTTTCTTCTCAGCTCCTTCACAAAAATGGTCATGATCCGTCTCCTGAGGAGATCGCTGAGGAGCTTGATATGAGCGTTGAAAGAGTAAGGGAAATTATGAGAATAGCTCAAGATCCCGTATCTCTGGAAACTCCTATAGGCGAGGAGGAGGATTCTCATCTGGGAGATTTTATTCCTGACGACGACGCTCCCGCACCTGCAGAGGCTGCCTCACTGGTGCTTTTAAAGGAGCAGATAAATGCAGTATTGTCCACTCTCACAGAGCGTGAGGAAAAGGTTCTGAGACTGCGTTTCGGTCTGGAAGACGGACGTTCAAGAACTCTTGAGGAGGTAGGTCAGGAGTTCAAGGTGACAAGAGAGCGTATCAGACAGATCGAGGCAAAGGCGCTGAGAAAGCTCCGTCATCCCAACAGAAGTAATAAGGTAAGGGATTATCTTGACTGATTGGAGGAAGTAATGTTTATAACACTGGAAACAGACTATGCTGTCAGAATTGTGTCCGAGCTATGCAAGGAACAAGTCAAGTTGGATGCAAAAACAGTATCTGAAAGAGCCAGCGTTACACTTAGATTTGCGCTGAAAATTCTGCGTAAGCTTGTGGCGGCAGGGATAGTCAGATCATATAAGGGTACACAGGGAGGATATGAGATAAATATCAGCCCCAAGGATATTACTTTGAAAATGGTTATAGAGGCTATCGAGGGTACATATTGTTTTTCAAGATGTCTTGCTCCGGACGGAGTGTGCAACAGGGATATGTCCGGTAAATGCAGTTATCAGAAAGCGTTCTGTGAAATAACAGGTGTCGTTAGGCAAAAGCTCGACGAGTACACTTTTGATATGTTCATAGATAATTCCAAGGGGAACGCGGAGTAAAGAACAGATTCCCCGAGAGTGATTGAGGAAAATGCCAATGCTGTTTGATCGCAGAAGAAAGGAAAAGCTAAGTACTAAGGCTAGGAATTTTAAACTTACAAAAGAGGCAAGACAGCGCATAGATAATGAATTTGATGACCAAAGCGCAGATAGCTTTACAAATTTTGAGGTTTATGACAAAAAGCAAAATCGAAAGCGCCGTAAAAAACTATTTTTTATAGTTGTGATAGTTTGTGTTCTGGTGCTGGTTGTAAATATATGTTTACTGCTGTATACGGGTCAGTTATGGTTCAATGAACCAAGGAAACGAGATTACCCTGTCAGAGGACCTGTCATAAGCGAGAGCGAGGGAACGGTCAAATGGGGCAGCTTTGCAGAACAGAACATACAGATGTCCTATATAAGGGCAACCAAAAGCACGACTTATGAAGACAAGAATTTTCAGCAGAATAAAAAAGGCGCGGCAGAAACGGATCTGCCTGTGGGATATCTTCATATATTTGATCTGACAATGGACGGAGCGGATCAGGCTATGCATTTTGCCGAAACAGCAGGGGATTTAAGCGGTCTGCTTATTCCCGCCGTTGAGGTTGAAAGAACCGGCTTTTACAAGGTCGTCCCCGTAGATTATGACGATCTGAGCGAAAAGCTGTCTGATTATGTAGAGTTCATAGAGCAATACTGCGGCAGAAAGCCTGTTATAAAGTGCGGCAAGGACATTTATGAAAATGTTGTATCAAGAGAAGAATTTGACGACTGCCCCGTTTGGTATGTAAGTGAATATTCAAAGCCGGACGAGAATGTCCGCTGGGATTTCTGGGGATACAGCAGCCGTGTGAAATTTAACTACTACGAAAGCGGAGGATATCTTGAAATGACGCTTTTTAATGGAAGCGAGGAAGAATTTGAAGATATGTTTGTCTGAGTTACAGAACCTCCATTAAAATAAATAGCTTATAGAAACGTATTGCGGAGAGTATTATTGCTCTCCGCTTTTTATGTGTTTAGTTGAAATTATTCTATAGCAATATGCCAATAAATTGCGTTTTTTATCTATTCTATTTTCGGACTTGCCCTCATAAAATAAAAAAGAAAGCAAGATAAGCTATGCTATGCTTATCTTGCCTAAGCACTATGTACTTAATGTTACTTGCCGGCTTTGAGCTCTGCCGCACAGTTTGCGCAAACAGTCTTACCCTTATATTCAATAAGGTCATCGCCGTTGCCGCAGAAGATACACGCTCTCTGGAACTTTTTAAGGATAATCTTATCGTCCTCAGTATAGATTTCGATAGCGTCCTTAACAGCCAGATCGTAGGTCCTTCTAAGCTCGATTGGAAGAACAATTCTTCCGAGCTCATCAACTTTTCTTACAATACCAGTAGATTTCATAAAATCAATCCCCTTTTTAGTTTTGTGGACTGTTACACAGCCCTGCCACTACAAACCTAATGATAATATAATTATATCAATTATGTCACAACTTGTCAAGTGATATTGCCAGATTTTCGCATAATTTGCCAGTGATTTTTTCAGAGTAGTTTATTTAATCGATATTTTATACATTTACAAGGAGATAATATGATCGGAACATTAATCGTTATAATTATGATACTGTCAATATTACTCGGTGCTGCTGAGGGAAATCTGGACAAGGTTTCTGCTGCTGCTTTGAGTTCCTGCTCATCTGCCGTTGATCTTATTATAACGCTTGCAGGTTCAATGGCTTTGTGGGGAGGTGTAATGAGAGTGGCAGAAAAAAGCGGAATCACTGCTTTTTGTGCAAAGCTTCTCTCTCCGCTGACAAGATCTCTTTTCAAAGAAATCGAAAAAAATCCTGCCGCAGAAAATGCCGTAAATATGAATATAATTGCCAACCTTTTCGGGTTGGGAAACGCAGCAACTCCATTAGGTATAACTGCTGTAAAGGAACTAAACAGGGAACACAGTCAATATACACGCCGCAATACTGCAATGCTTATAGTTCTAAATACAGCCTCTATACAGCTTATTCCCACCACGATAGCCGCTATTCGCATGGCGCATGGAGCGTCTTCTCCGTTTGATATTACTGCGCCCATTCTTGTTACGTCATTTGTTTCAGCGGCTGTGGCTTGTATTACAGCGTATGCTTTATATCTTCCGGGGGTGAAAAAGCTTGAGCGCAGGTGATATGCTTATACCTATTATTATTGCAGCAATATTACTGTGGGGAACTGTAAAACGAGTTAACATCGCAGAAGAATTTGCCGCAGGAGCAAAAGAAAATCTCATAACTGCCGCTGAAATTCTGCCTATGCTTATTCTTCTCATGACTGCAGTCGGAATGTTCAGCGCATCCGGTGCGGCGGACATAATAGCAAGGTTTGTTTCTCCTGTGACAAGCTTTCTGGGTTTCCCGGACGAATGTATTTCTCTCGCGGTGATACGTCCGATTTCCGGCAGCGGAGCTCTTGCCACTCTGGAGACGATACTTACAGGAATATCTCCTGACAGTTACGCAGGCCGTGTGGCAAGTGTTCTTATGGGTTCAACAGAAACGACTTTCTACACTATAACAGTTTACTTTGCTGCATTGAAAAAAAAGCCCGACAGCCGAGTATTTATTGCGGCTGCCGCAGCTGATATTACAGGATTTATATTGGCGGCTCTCACCGTCAGAATGTTTTTTATGTGACTATTTCTACTGTGCTGCCCAAGGTTTTATCCTTACGGACAATAATTTGCTTGTCAAACCTTTCTTTGAGTTCGGGAATATGGGTTATAATACCAACCAGACGGTTGTCCTCTGCAAGCAAGCTTAGAGTTTTCACTGCCTGATTGAGACTATCGTCGTCCAGTGTACCGAATCCCTCGTCAACAAACATGGATTCAAGACGTATTCCTCCCGCAGCCTGCTGTATTTCATCAGATAATCCCAAAGCAAGAGACAATGATGCCATAAAGCTTTCTCCGCCTGAAAGAGAACGGACGCTTCGTTCACCGCCGACAAAATGGTCGTGTACGTTTAAATCAAGTCCTGTTTTGCTATTACCGTTGCCCTCGTCACTGCGCATAAGCTCATACTGACCGTTTGTCATTGTCATAAGCCGCACGTTAGCACGCCGCAGAATTCGGTCAAACAGTGACATCTGAACATAGGTATCCAGTGTGATCTTCTGCTTTTTGATTAGACAACCCGTTACAGTACGGTTTAAGCTGTCAAGCCATTTGTGCTTGATTTCAAGCTGTTTGTTGTTTTCGAGTTCTTTTTTAAGATCGGCAAGACGATTTGAATTTTCAGAAGCGGCAGCATTAAGCTTGTCTCTGATCTCTAATGCGCAAGAACGTTTTTTCTCAGCGATTTCCAGTTTTTGTGCAACGCTTTCCAGATCAGGTTTTTTCTTATCGAAGATTTGTTTTTCAAGGCTGTCAAGACGGCCTTTTTCTACACTGAATTTATTTTCAATTTCGCGTACACGGCTGTCAGCCTTATTAAAAGCCTCCTCCATAGCATTTCTGCGCTTTTCCAGTTCGCTGATGTTCTTTAAAGCAAGCTCCTTGCTATCAAATTCAAGCGAATGTTTTATTTTGTCTGCCTGAGCAAATTTTTCGTCGGATTTTGCTCTTGCCTCTGCAGCGCGTTTTTCAAGTGTTTCCGCCTGAGCTTTCAGACTGTCCGAAGTTTCCGCAAGCTTCGGGATTTTCTTTTCTGCGTCTGCTTTCAACTGCTTTTGTTTTAATATATGTTTCTGTCTTTTTTGGAGTTCGGCGATCTCGCTATACTTTTCCTTATATGCTTTTCTGGCTTCTTCCAAAGCCGTTTCAGCGTCTTTGCAGTTTAAATATTCAGCGGACTTTTTTTCTGCCGCCGCTTTAACGCTCTCGTATTTTGACTTTTCTGCGGCAGAAGTTTTACTTGCCTTTTCCATTTCAGCCCTTGCTTCTTCGGCTTGCTCCTTTGCCTTATCAACAGTATTTCTGTTCGGAATGTTTATTGAAAATTCGGCAGGGGAGGGGTGAGATAGAGAACCGCATACGGGGCATGGAACATTTTCTTTCAGATCTCTTGCCAGAAGTCCTGCCTGACCGCTGAAAAATGCATTTTCAAGCTGACTTCTTATGCTGTCCGATCGGTTGTATTCCTGCTGTTTGGCGCGAAAATCTTCAATCAGTTTTTCAAGATTTTCCTTTGTGTCGTGGACTGTTTTCAGCTCGCTGCCCAATGATTTTATTTCCGTAAGAATTCTGTTTAACTCGTCGATTTCAGACTGACATTTCACGCTTTCCGCTTCAATATTTTTCAGATCATCGCAGAACTCCTTAAGTCCGTTCATTTCTTCTGAGGCTGATTTTGCCTCATTACGCAAAGTGTTTGCCTGAGATAAAAAGTTCTCAGACTGTGTTTTCAGTTCGTCGGCAGAACTTTTTATTTCTGTGAATTCATCATAAGCCTTTAGTTTTTCACGCTCGCTGACAAGACTTTCCGCAAGTTTTTCCCGTTGTGGAATCAGCTTTTTCTGTTCGTCCAGATTGGCTTTAGCCTCAGACAATTCCGAATTCACAGACAGCAGAGATTTTTCACAGCTTTCGCGTTCCTCAAAAAGCTTAAAAAGTTCTCCGCAGCTTTTATATTCAGCGGAAATTTCATTATAATGCTTGTCCGCAGTATCGAAATCTTCGTGAGATTTTAATGCTCTGTTCTTTTCGTAAGCGCAGGCATTTTCACAGATTTGTAACAGCGTTTCATGATCGGCTACGCCCTTTATTCCAGATGCTGCTGAGATCTGAATGCTGTACGGATTATTATCGCTAAGCAAAAAACCGAAAAGAATTTCCTGTATATGTTTATTTGAATTTTCATACTTATTTTCTAGCTGTAAAAAATCTCCGTTAACCGCATTTTGCAATTCAAGATATTTTTCCGTTCTGAAAATCATTCGGAGAATTTTTGCACGATCGTCCGTTTTGGCAAGCAGTAAGCGTTGGAAATCCCCCTGAGCTATCATAGCTATATTTCGATACTGATCAAATGTAAGACCGATTATTTCCCGTATTTTTTCATTTACGTCTCTTTCTTTCTGCGCTAACACACGTCCGTCCTCTGCGGTAAGTCTATGTTCGCATTTATGCGCAGTATGCCCTGAACCTCTTTTACTCGGTCTCTCCTGCGGAGGTTCTCTGTAAACCGTGTATGTTCTACCATAATATTCAAAAGTCATTTCCACATATGTTAAAATGCTGCTGTCTGCATACTTACTGCGGAAAAGCTTTGCATTATCTCTGGTATCTCCGCTTGCAGTATTGAACAGTGCGTAGCATACTGCATCAAAAATCGTTGTTTTTCCTGCGCCGGTGTCACCGGTAACAAGATAAAGCCCATGACTTCCAAGTTTTGTCATATCAATTTCGGTTCTGTCCGCATAAGGACCGAATGCACACATAATAATTCTCAGAGGCTTCATACGCTATCACCCCATATTCTTTCTATGAGCTCTGTTATATACTCCTTTTGTACATCTGATAATTCAGAATTATTCTGTTCATAATAAAGCTGTTCCAAAAGCTCCAGAGGACTTTTTTCGTCCGCCTTATCCTCAGCTGAAACCGTCACAGTATTTCTGGTTCGTTTATTGTCGTAATCGAACTGCATAATATTTTTATAAACGCTCCGCATTTTTTCAAGAGCGTTGGGTATATCCTCCTCGTCAGTCAAGGTAATATGAAAATAATCATCAGTATTAGCGTCGGCATAGCTTTGTAAGGACATAAGCTCCTCGTAAGTACCTCTTATTTCCCTCAGATCTCTCAAAGGCGTCAGCGGAACAGTTTTGATTTGCACACGATCCTTTTCTTTTATATCTATAAAAGTCACCGACTTTTTATGCCTGCATTCAGAAAAAGAATACTTCAGAGGAGTACCGCAGTAGCGTATACTTTCCCTTGCGACTTTCTGCGCCCCATGAATGTGTCCCAGAGCAACGTAATCAAAGCTGTCGAATATCCCTGCGTCAATGTTGTCCAGCGACCCTACATTAATTTCTTCAGAGTCAGATGTCTGTGCTCCCGTGATAAACTGATGACACACAAGTATATTTCTTGCTTTCGGATCAATATTGCAGTGTGAAAGAGCAGTTTTCATAGCCTCTGTATAGCTTTCGGTATTTTCGTCTGGATAAAAGGCTCTGATGTTTGCAGGTTTGACAAAAGGGAAGAGGTAAATATTCAGTTTGCCGTATTCGTCGGTTTTAACTACTTTTCTTATCTCTCCGTCATAAACGGGAGATATGTAAATCTCTGAGAACTGCATTATTTTACCTCCGAACGCCAGCCGTTCGGAACTGTCGTGATTTCCGCTTATTATGTAAACTGGGACTTTCAGCGCGCTGAGTCCCGTAAGGAATTCATCAAATACCGTAACGGCCTCAGCCGAAGGATTGCTTTTATCGTAAACGTCTCCCGCAATAATAACGCCGTCGGGATTTTGCTTTTCTATAATATCGGTGATCTGAGAAAGGATATATCGCTGATCCTCTATCAAAGAAAATCCGCATAGACGTTTTCCGATATGCAGATCTGAAATATGAGCAAATTTCATAAAATGTTGTACCTCCAAATTAACAAATACGAACAGCGGGACGAATTAACTCGTCCCGCAAATTAATTTTATACCTTGATTTTACGATACTCGCCGGGAGTAACATTTTCATATTTCTTGAATACGACAGAGAAATATGAGCTGTCTTGAAAACCCGTTTCTTCACAAATCTCTCCTATTGACTTGTCAGAATACACAAGCATATCCTTAGCGTGTGCAATTCTCACCTGAGCAAGATATTCCATAGGTCTTAGCTGGAAATTCTTTTTAAAAAGTCTGCACAAATGCTGTTCGGTAACTCCCGCAACCTGTGCTAAATCGCTCAGTTTGATTTGAGTGGAATAATGCTCCTCAATAAACTGAAGGACATCTGCAAGTGCAACAGAATGTGCCGTATAAAATGATGAAAGTCTGTTGTCAGCAATTTTTCTGTATTCTATCAAAAGATCGTAAAGCTGAGCTGAGGCATAATGATTGCCATACAGCTTGTCGCTTTTTATTGTGTAGTATGTTCGGTTCATAATTCTATGCATTCTTTCACTGTCACAGTTTGGAAATGCGTTGAACCTATTTAAATTCCACTTTTCAAGCAGAGGAATAACCTCAGTTCCGCCGAGACAAATCCAGTTGAGATACCACGAACTTGTAACAGCGTGATATGAATGAGGGCAATGCGGCGGAATGTAAAAAACACACCCTTCCGGCAGTTTCACAGTAGTACCGTCAATGGTGATCTCACCCTCGCCAATACGGGAAATAAAAATCTGCGGATATTCATATCCGTCAGGACGTTTGACAGGGTACTGCCAGCATTCCACGCCGATACCAACCACATAAAACGGCAGATCCTTTTCATCGCCTATGACAGGATAAATCTGCTTTAACATTCCCTCTTCCCCCTTGAAAGTAAGTTAATATATTTATAATAGCATTTTAAAATATTTTTGTCAAGAAAATTTTTATCTGTATTGTATGTAAGTTGCAACGTTAGCAACGAGCTGTAAAAGAAACAGCAAAGCCGCGCCCAGTATTGAACCGCCCAAAGGAAACGATACATATATCAGGAATTGTTTTTTGGTAATGATTTTTTTATATTTTATAACGGACAGAATAATAATAGGTATTAAAAGAGCAGCACAGAATACAATTTTACAGCCCATAGAAAAGCTGTGAGATACACCCAGTCCCATTATATCGCCGGGCGTCCAGCATATTATCATTGTTACCATAAGGAAGAAGCACAATACTCCCGCCAATGATGAAAATAAATACAGAATGCGGTATAGCTTATTATTTTTCATTAAAGATCTCCTCCTGTTACGGAAAGTCTCCGCCGAGCAGTAAATTTATGCCTAGTGTAACGTACGCCGAAAAGAGCGCTGTAACTATCAGCAGAATAATGAAAATTATGGTTTTTAGCGAAATGTTTCCATAAGAGCAGTCATTATTACGTTTCTCCTCTGACAAAAGATAGACAAAGTGTATCCCACGCATTGTCATGCAGATATAAAGAGGAATTGCTAACAAAAACAGTCCCCGGAATAATAATAACCAGCATACTGCGCCCACAATGGTTGAGACAAGTATAACAGACAGAGATACCATAAAAAAATCATTATGTTCAATGTATTCTAAGATCCATTCCGGTTCATACCATTTTTTCATTTATAACCATACCTTTCTGCGAAAGGCACCAACAAGGAATAAAAC
>CAYNPW010000020.1:0-31184 GCA_964399215.1 uncultured Ruminococcus sp.
GAGAAATAAAAAAAGACCGCTTTGTCGTTTATCACATTTCGTGATATTAAACAAAACGGTCGGATTCAACAAAGTTGAATCAAAAAACTTTATATACTTTTCTATATATTAAAAAGGCAGATTTAAGATTATTTTCTTAAATCCGCCTTGAATTTTCCCTTAATTTGCTTTGTCGAGGGTTCAACTCCTTCCGGTCGGTGAAAATCGTCAAAAAGCATCCATGGCTTTTACCTTGAAATTTTCGGCTCTAAAACGCAAGAAAACCGCGTAACTACGCGGTTTTCGAGGTGAGCATCCATTTAGTCTCACCAATATGGTGCGGCAAATGGGACTTGAACCCATACGTCGATTGACACACGCCCCTCAAACGTGCCTGTCTGCCTATTCCAGCACTGCCGCATATTCAATTTTACTGCCTTTATTCATTCAGCTTAATTATTATAACACAGACGTCCGATATTGTCAAGCTTTTTCATAAAAAAGACAATTATTATTCCTTAATTTATATTACATATATCATTTTATGAATGTGGGAACTTTAAAACTGCCGTCCGATTTTACAGACGGCAGTCATCACTTCATTTTTTAATAAGCTTTGCCCCACAGAACCATTTTCTTTGCGGGTTTTCCGCAGCATACGCAGACATCGCCAAGGCTTTCCTGTTCAAAGGGAATACATCTTGAGCCTACGCCTGTGAGTTCCTTGACCTTGTCCTCGCATTCTTCTTCGCCGCACCACATCGCCTTTACAAAGCCGTCGCCCTTTTCTTCAAGCGCCGCCGTGATCTCGTCCATTGTCTTGCAGCGGTAGGTCTTGCTCTCACGGTTTTCAAGAGCCTTTTCGTAAATGCCCGTTCTTACCTCCTCAAGCTTTTTCGCTACTGTTTCGGCAAGAGTTTCAAGCGAGCAGAAGGTCTTTTCTCTGTTGTGCCTTGTAACGATAACGCACTGATCATTTTCAATGTCCTTAGGACCTATCTCAATTCTTACAGGTACGCCTTTCATCTCATATTCGGCAAATTTCCAGCCGGGGGACTGCTCACTGTCATCTACCTTTACTCTTATCCCTGCGGACTTAAGCGTCTCATAAAGTTCTTTCGCCTTATCGAGAACGCCCTCCTTGAACTGCTGAATAGGAATAATTACTGCCTGTACAGGAGCAACAGCAGGAGGCAGTACAAGTCCGTTATCATCGCCATGGGTCATAATTATAGCGCCGATAAGTCTTGTGGTCACGCCCCATGAGGTCTGGTGCGGATACGCAAGCTTGTTGTCTCTGCCTGTAAACTGAATGTTGAACGCCTTTGCAAAACCGTCGCCAAAGTAATGGGAAGTACCTGCCTGCAGCGCCTTTCCGTCGTGCATAAGAGCCTCGATAGCGTATGTAGCCTCCGCGCCCGCAAACTTGTCGCTGTCAGTTTTTCTGCCTTTGACAACAGGCATTGCAAGATCCTGCTCGCAGAAATCGGCGTAAACATTAAGCATCTGCTCTGTTTCTTCAATAGCCTCGCCGGCTGTCTCGTGAATAGTGTGACCCTCCTGCCACAGAAATTCTCTCGAACGCAGGAACGGTCTTGTGGTTTTCTCCCACCTTACAACTGATACCCACTGATTATAAAGCTTCGGCAGATCTCTGTAGGACTGCACGATATTAGCGTAATGTTCGCAGAAAAGGGTTTCTGAGGTTGGTCTAACGCAAAGTCTGTCCTCAAGCTTTTCCGAACCTCCGTGCGTTACCCATGCGACCTCAGGAGCAAAGCCTTCAACATGATCCTTCTCCTTTTGAAGCAGACTTTCCGGAATGAACATAGGCATACACACATTTTCATGACCGAGAGCCTTGAAACGTTCATCAAGATTTTTCTGTATATTTTCCCAGATAGCATAACCGTAAGGTCTTATTACCATACAGCCCTTAACACTGGTGTAGGAGATAAGCTCAGCTTTTGTGCATATATCTGTATACCACTTTGCGAAATCCTCGTCCATTGACGTGATAGCGTCAACCATTTTTTTGTTTTTTGCCATGTTTAAAATCAACTCCATATATATCTTTATTATAAATTTTGTAATTTGGGTCAAATCCTTTGACCTCAGAGCTTTCAAAGGCGCTCTTTACCGTATTCTCCTCGGGAGACTGTCCCTTCGCATTTTCCTCCACCCTTTCGGGACCTTCCTTATCCCTAAGCTGAGGAAATTTCTTCTCGATCAAACGGGCGATTTTAGGCGTCAAAAGACAGGCGGCGACAATGAACGCCATAATAAAGACACAGCCGATAACAACGTCTGTCAGCGTACCCAAAAGCTCCTTATCCACAACAATCACCACCCTTTAGAGGTAAGAAGTTCAGATGTAATAAAAATCTCTTATATCCAACGTTCTTACTTCTAGTTATTATAGCACAGCTTTACCGAAATTGCAAGTCTTTGCAACGATATAAAATCTATACAGCCGGAAAAGTCGGAATGATCTTTGCGCTGCGAACATTTGTGCAATTTGTACAGTGCTACGTTTTTTTGCTTGTTAGGTTTCTCTAAATATTTTTATTTAGCCTTTTAAATATCGAACAAATGATTGACAACTTTTGTTCGGCATAGTATAATAGAAATATAGAATATATGTTTGGAGGCGTTGACTTATGGTTGATGTATACGAAAAATGTCCCGTGTTTGAAAATGAGAATTATTTGCTTAGGTTTGTCAGGGAAAATGATGTGAACGATCTATTGGAGGTTTACAGCGACAAAAACGCTCTGCCCTTTTTCAACAGCGATAACTGTCACGGCGACAATTTTTACTATTTCACTGAGGATAGAATGCTGCAAGCGATAAAATTTTGGATAACCTCCTACGAAACTAAATGGTTTGTCAGACTGACTATCATTGATAAATCCGTTTCAAAGGCGATAGGAACGGTTGAACTATTCCACAGGACTTCCGACGACGCATTCAACGGTTCGGGAGTTCTCAGGCTCGACGTTAAAAGCGGCTATGAAACAAAGGCTGATTTGTTAAATATCCTGTCGCTGGTTATTCCGCCGTCTTATGAGCTTTTCGACTGCTGTGAGATAATAACAAAGGTTCCGATTTATGCAGTGGAAAGAATAAACGCCGTGGAGGAATTCGGATTTAAAAAATCGCCTGATTTAATGATAGGAACTAACGACGGATACGCTTATAACGGATATTGGACAATACATAAAGACTAGATTATCCGTTTTATAAATACGCATAAAAATTCCCGCAGACGGTGAGATCAGCATCTGCGGGAGCTTATGCGTATTATTTATTTTTCTGCCCGTAAACCAGCCCGTTGACCGCCTGTACGACAAGCATAGAACCAAAGCTCAGGGCGTAAAGCCATACGTACTGCATACCTGTCAGCTCTGCGATCTTGAAAAGTCCTTTAAGGGGAGGTACGAACAGCACAAGATTAAGGAAAAACATTCCCGCAAGGAAAGCGATAATACCAAATTTGTTGCTGAACATGTCCTTTGAGAAAATAACCGCTCTGTTTTTCTTACAAGAGAAGCCGTGGAAAAGTCTTGCCGAACACAGCGTCGCGAACGCCATTGTCATTGCCGCTTCTGCGCTCGTTCTGTTGCCGATAAGGAACGAGGCGATCGTCGCCGCGCCGATAATAAGCCCGTAAACGCCTATTTTGCCCATAAAGCTTTTTGTCAGTATGGACTCGTTTGCGTTTCTCGGCTTGTTTTTCATTACATCGTCGGTGTGAGGCTCAAGTCCCAGACCGATAGCGGGCAGAGAGTCCGTCAGCAGATTTATAAACAGCAGATGTATTGCCGCAAACGGCACCGGAAGCCCCAGCAGAGAATTGAACAGCACAACTAAAATTCCCGCAAAGTTACCCGAAAGCAGGAACATTATGGACTTTTTAATGTTCTCGTAAATATTACGTCCGTTTTTAATCGCCTTGACTATAGTTGCAAAATTGTCGTCAGCAAGAACCATTGACGCGGCGTCCTTTGACACCTCTGTGCCCGTTATGCCCATTGCAACGCCTACGTCTGCCTGTTTCAGCGCAGGAGCGTCGTTTACTCCGTCACCCGTCATGGAAACTATGCAGCCGTTAGCCTGCCATGCCTTGACTATCCTTATCTTATGCTCGGGAGTTACACGGGCGTAGACAGCCTTGTCCTTGACGAAATCCACAAGCTCCCCGTCGGAATATCCGTCAAGCTCTCTGCCCTCCACAGCCTTGGAGTTCTCGTCCAAAATGCCTATCTCCTTTGCTATGGCGGATGCGGTCACAATATGGTCTCCCGTTATCATTACAGGCTTTATTCCGGCAAGTCTGCATTCGTGAACAGCCGCCTTGCTCTCGTTTCTGGGAGGATCCATCATAGCTATAAGTCCAAGAAATTCAAAGCCGCACTCGTCCTCTGCTGTAAGAATGCCGCCGTCAAATTTTCTGTATGCAAAGGCAAGAACACGAAGTCCTTTTTCGGAAAGCTCCTCTACGGACTTTGAAACTTCTTCTTTTTCCCGCTGAGTAAGACTGGTTCTGTTAAGAAGTACGTCGACCGCGCCCTTTGTATACATAATTTTCTCGCCGTCAATATCATGTAGCGTTGACATAAGCTTTCTGTCGGAGTCAAATGGTATCTCTGAAATTCTGGGATAATTATCCCTTACCCTTTCGGGATCAAGTCCGAGCTTTACGCCGAAATTTATCAAAGCTGTCTCGGTAGGGTCGCCTATTTCAACGCCGTCCTTGCAGGTAGAGTCGTTGCAGAGTATCATAGCCCTCGTCATGGACTTTACGGCGGGGCTGTCCGTCGTGACTGCGTCGGTGTCGATAATTCTGCCCTCAGTCATGATTTTTCTGACGGTCATTTTATTCTGGGTAAGCGTACCTGTTTTGTCCGAACAGATAACAGACACGCTGCCCAGACCTTCGACAGCCTGAAGCTTACGCATAATGGCGTTTTCCTTTGCCATTTTCTGCGTACCGAAGCTAAGCACGATAGTTACGATCGAGCTTAGAGCCTCGGGGATAGCAGCAACTGCCAAAGCAACGGCGAACATAAAGGAATTCATAATGCTGTCTTTATCGATAACCTCCACATTTATAAGACTAAGTCCGAAAACTATAGCGCAGATAATTAGAATACCTATGGAAAGCTTTTTTCCAAATTCATCAAGGGTATTCTGGAGAGGAGTTTTTCTTTCCGAAGCGTTCTGAATTAGACTTGCGATCTTGCCTACCTCGGTATTCATACCTGTTTCGGTCACAAGCATTTTTCCTCTGCCGTAGGTAACAAATGAACCTGAAAAGACCATATTGCTGCGTTCTGCAAGTGGTCTTTCTTCCGTTATCTCGGACATATCCTTGTCAATATTAAGACTTTCGCCGGTAAGCGCAGACTCGTTGACCTGCAAGGAAGCGCATTCTATCAGACGTCCGTCGCCGCAAATCTGGTCACCCGCTTCTATAAGCAGCACATCGCCTACTGCAACCTCCTCTGAGGGTATTACAGACTTTTGTCCGTTTCTCAGAACCTTGGCAGACGGAGCGGAAAGCTGTTTAAGATTGCTGAGTGATTTCTCAGCCTTAACGGTCTGCACTGTGCCCAGCACCGCATTCATAGAAATTACAAACAGTATTACCGCACAACTTTCAGCGTCCTTCATGAACGCCGAAACAACTGCCGCTATAATAAGTATGATAACAAGAAAATCCTTGAACTGCTCCAGGAAGATAAGCCACACGGGCTTTTTCTTTCCCTCTGTTATAATGTTTTTTCCGTATTTTTCAATGCTTTTCTGTGCCTGCTCCGCCGACAGACCGTTTTCTCCCGATCCAAGCTCTGCATACAGATCGTCAAGCCTGCGCTGATACTGATTAGTCATAAGCCACCAAATCCTTTACTTATTATTTCATAAAAATTTTTCCCAGATAACTCAAAAAAATCCGCTATCTCACGTCCCTTCAAAGGATACGCACTGTTTCTCAGTATGTGAAACACCCAGAAAAAACAAAAAGCGAGGCTTTTATTGGGTAAATCACATACGGCGCCCGTACAATGCGCACAGCAGTGATTTATTCAATAAAAGTCTCGCCGTTTAGATATGATGCGGGTTTGGACTGTCCGCCCTCACCGTACTGACGCAAGCATAAACAGAAACCTCTTTAAAGAGAAATCCGCCGGCTACTCTCTTTTACATTGATTACATTATAAACCAAAACTAACAATTTGTCAATAGTTAAAGCAATATTTTTAAAAGAATTCTCTCACAATCTATTTTCGTCTGCGTTTTTCGAGCTTTTCCCTAAAATATTTTAGATCCTTTTTTTCACGGTTTAAGCGATAGCTTTCAAGACTTTTATGGAGAGTATCCGAAAATCTGAGAGAAGCAAAGAACTGAGGTTTTTCATGATTTTTCTCCCGGAGCGAGTTTATCTGCTCTTTAAGCTCGTCGATAAAAATAATGATTTGATTTTTATAGGCAAACTCGGAAATATTCACAAGGTTTCGTATAGACATTCCCAGATCCATAAAAAACACACCGTAGTAAAGACCCACAACAAATGAAAAAGCCAGATTTTCTCCCAGCCATTTGAGCACGTCCAGAATATAGGGATTTATGCAGAAATAATAAAACGCGCTGAGCAAGACCCAGAAAAAAGAATACAGCGGACATATCACGCCCTTGTAATTCTTCCAGAACTGGCTGTAATCCCACAGCATGATTTTCAGCTTGACTATGAAGATCATACCGGTCAGATATTCTATAGCCGTTATACATATCGCCATGACCAAAAAAAGCGTCAGACGCTTGAGCCAGAGATTGTCAAAGGGAACGTATTCCTCAAGCTGTGCGAGCATATAAAGAACAATAAGGCTGAACCCGTACAAGGGCAGGTACGGACCTGTCAAAAATCCCGGATTCAGCCATTTTCTTTCAACGTTAACGGGGTCGAAGAATTTTCTGTAAAAAAACTCTATTACCCAGCCTATCATGCTCCCGACTGCAAAAAGAAACGCAAGTCTAAGAAACATATTCATATATATTTACCGGCTCAGATACCTGCAGAGTAGTTAGGAGCTTCCTTAGTGATGTATATATCGTGGGGGTGAGACTCCTTAAGACCTGCTCCTGTGATCTTAATAAATTTAGCCTTTTCGCCAAGTTCATCGATATTGTGGCATCCACAGTAACCCATACCTGCACGGATACCTCCCACAAGCTGATAAATCGTGTCGGAAACGGGTCCTTTATAAGCAACTCTTCCCTCAACGCCCTCTGGAACAAGCTTTTTGGAGTTGGTCTGGAAGTACCTGTCCTTAGAGCCTTTATTCATTGCGGCAAGAGAGCCCATTCCTCTGTAAACCTTAAACTGTCTGCCCTGATATATTTCAGTCTCTCCCGGAGCTTCGTCGCATCCCGCCAGCAGAGAGCCGAGCATTACCACGCTTGCGCCTGCGGCAAGAGCCTTGACAATATCTCCCGAGTATTTGATACCGCCGTCCGCGATAACCGGTACGCCGTACTCTGCGGCAGCGCATGCAGCATCATAGACCGCTGTGATCTGAGGTACTCCTATACCTGCCACTACTCTTGTTGTACAAATCGAACCCGGTCCGATACCTACCTTGATAGCGTCCGCACCTGCCTCACACAGAGCCTTAGCGGCTTCGGCAGTAGCAACGTTTCCTGCGATGATCGGTGTATTAGGGAACGCCGCCTTGACCTTCTTCAGCGCATTGATAACGTTCATAGAATGACCGTGAGCTGAATCCAGCGCGAGAACATCCACCTGAGCGTCAATAAGCGCGCCCGCTCTGTCAAGAATATCCTGAGTCATACCGATAGTTGCGCCGCAGAGAAGCCTGCCCTTTTTATCTCTTGCGGAATTAGGATACTGGACTGCTTTTTCAATATCCTTTATAGTAATAAGGCCCTTAAGAATACCGTTAGCGTCAACCAGCGGAAGCTTTTCGATCTTATGCTTCATAAGTATCTTCTGTGCGCCTTCCAGGTCTGTGTCAACGGAAGCGGTAACAAGGTTTTCCTTAGTCATAACGCTTCCGATCTTTATGCTGAAATCTGTAATAAATCTCAGGTCTCTGTTTGTGAGGATACCCTCAAGCCTGCCGTTTTCGTCAACGATAGGCACACCCGAGATCTTATATTTGCCCATAAGCTTATCGGCCTCTGCAACTGTCTTGTCGGCAGTAAGGGAAAACGGATTGACAATAACGCCGTTTTCCGAACGCTTTACCTTATCTACCTCCTCAGCCTGCTGAGCGATAGTCATATTTTTATGAATGATACCGATACCGCCCTCTCTTGCGATAGCGATAGCCATTTTCGACTCTGTTACCGTGTCCATGGCGGAGGTCATAATAGGAGTGTTGAGTACGATATCCTTTGTAAGATGAGCATGAAGATCAACCATATCGGGTGTACAGTCAGACTCACCGGGTATTAACAGGACGTCGTCAAAAGTAAGACCTTCTTTCACGAATTTGTTATTTGCGTTAGTTTCCAGCATAAATTTTACCTCCTACATTTCTTAAATTTTACTGTTTTGATATTCTTATGATTATACACTATCAATGAGAATTTGTCAACAGACATTTGCTAATAAAATATTAAATTTTATGCCGTCAGAAGCTCGGTCGATTACTGATTTTTTCAGCCTTTGCGGACAAGGCGATCTGATTTGTGCCGTTATTTATGAAATATTCAATTATTAATTTCAAACCTCACTGCCGCATCGCTTATTGCCGTACATTCTGTCATGTTACTCCCGTCTGCTTTTACCGATTTAGCCTTCATAACTGACCTATCCTAAAATACAAAAGGACGGAATTTCTTCCGTCCTGAATTTGCATATATATCCGCCGGATTTAGTTACCGTACTTAGCCGTACTTACTTTAATTCCGGGGCCCATTGTTGAAGCTACAACAATGCTCTTAAGATACTGACCCTTTGCAGCGGCAGGCTTAGCCTTTACTACTGCGTCAACAAGAGTATTGAAGTTCTGCTCAAGCTTTTCAACACCGAATGAAGCCTTGCCGATAGGGCAGTGAATGATGTTTGTCTTGTCAAGACGGTACTCGATCTTACCTGCCTTAGCCTCTGTAACAGCCTTAGCAACATCAGGAGTAACAGTACCTGCCTTAGGATTAGGCATGAGTCCTCTTGGTCCGAGAACCTTACCGAGTCTGCCGACAACGCCCATCATATCAGGCGAAGCGATAACTACGTCAAAGTCCATCCAGTTTTCCTTAGTGATCTTATCAACAAACTCCAGACCGCCTACATACTCAGCGCCTGCTGCCTTTGCTGCCTCGTACTTATCCTCCTTGCAGAATACAAGAACTCTTACCTTCTTGCCTGTTCCGTTAGGAAGTACAACTGCGCCTCTTACCTGCTGGTCAGCATGTCTTGAGTCTACGCCGAGACGGATGTGAAGCTCGATTGTCTCATCAAACTTAGCCTTTGCATTGTTAGCTGCAAGTTCAAGCGCCTCTGCGGAATCATATTGCTTAGACTTGTCAACAGCCTTAACGCTGTCAACATACTTCTTGCCATGTTTCATTAATATTTCCTCCTCATTAAGTGGTAATACCGGCTGAATTCGCCGGTTAGCGGAATAATCCTCCCACCATTTACTGTATCAAAGATACAGATGCGATTAATTAATCTTCAACTACAACGCCCATTGAACGGCAAGTACCTGCGATCATGCTCATAGCGCTCTCGATATTTGCTGCGTTAAGGTCGGGCATTTTCTGCTCAGCGATCTTCTGAACCTGCTCTTTTGTGATTGTAGCTACCTTTGTCTTGTTAGGTACGCCTGAACCTGACTCGATCTTGCAAGCCTTCTTGATAAGAACTGCTGCAGGAGGAGTCTTAGTGATAAATGTGAATGATCTGTCAGCATAAACTGTGATTACAACAGGAATGATAAGACCTATGTCGTTCTTTGTTCTCTCGTTGAAATCCTTTGTGAATGCCATAATGTTTACGCCGTGCTGACCCAGAGCCGGGCCAACCGGAGGAGCAGGAGTTGCCTTTCCTGCCGGAATCTGAAGCTTAATATAGCCTACTACCTTCTGTGCCATTATATTTGCACCTCCATAATTAAGTGGTAAGGCGAGCATTCAGTGAACTGTTCCGTTCACTGTCTCTCCCACGTTTTTGGAAGCATATACTTCCAAGTACGAATGTCACGGGACTTTCACCCGCAAAGCTTATCCCTCAAGCTTGATCTGAACAAGCGGCAGAGTTACCGCTGTCTCACGGCCGAACATAGATACAGTTACGTTTGCAGTCTTAGCCTCAAGGTCAATGCTCTCGATAACGCCTGTAAAGCCGTCAAACGATCCTCCGTTGACAACGACATTATCGCCCTCCCTGAGATTTACCTCGACCGCAGGAGCAGCCGTTTCAACGCCCAGCGCCGCAACCTCTCTGTCCGAAAGGGGCACAGGCTTGGATCCGGGACCTACAAAGCCCGTAACGCCTCTGGTATTCCTAACAATATACCAGCTATCGTCCGTCAGCACCATTTTCACAAGCACATAGCTCGGGAAAAGCTTCTTTTCCACTTCATCTGTCTTACCGCCCTTTATCTCGGTCACAGTTTCCATAGGAATACGAACCTCGGGAATAAGATCGTGAAGCTTACGGTTTTCAACAACCTTTTCAATATTTTGTGCAACCTTATTCTCATAACCTGAGTAGGTATGAACTACATACCACTTTGCTTCTTCTGACATGAAATTACCTCCATATTGAACTGTCAAAACCGTTTTGCCGACACCTGCTGTCAGCCTCCAATTTTAAGAATTGCCTGAATTGCCGCGCCCAGACCCGAGTCGACAGCAAAAAGGAAAAGAGCCATAACGACCATTACGGACAGTACTACGCCCGTGTTGTTGAATACCTGCTTTCTGGTTGGCCATACGACCTTTTTCAGCTCGGATTTCAAGTCTCTGAAATACTTTCTGATACCGCCCTTTTTCTTCTTTTCAGATGCATTCTTAGAGGACTTAGTAATCTCTTTTTCCTTAGCCATAAATATAGCTCCTTTCAGATTACTTGGTCTCTTTGTGAAGAGTGTGCTTCTTACAGAACTTGCAATACTTGTTCATTTCAAGTCTGTCAGGGTCATTCTTCTTGTTCTTCTTTGTGTTGTAGTTTCTCTGCTTACACTCAGTACAAGCAAGTGTAATCTTTACTCTCATTTCGGCACCTCCTGACGAAATTTATACTCCGCAAGAACTATCGGAGTACGTCTTTGCCTCCCTCGATACGCCTCGGACATCAGCCCTGCGCAAACCCCGCCCAGTGCGGAATTCTGAGGTAACTTATGATTTTTTCCGCCGTAAAAACAGCGCAAAAAAATAGACCTCATAAAGAGGTATAGTCATTATACCATAATTACAAGGTCTTGTCAAGGAGTTTTATTAATTTTTTGTAAATTCTGCGGAGATTTTTTCTTTTGTCTATGTAACTTTTGTCCTTAATACAATTCCTGTTCAAGACTTCGGAAAACCTCCGTGTCAAAAAATTCACATATTTGGATCTTTCGCCTGCAAAATAAAGCTATAAACTTAACGTTTCTTTGGCGAAACTTTAAGCTACAGGGCAGATTTTGCTATAATATAAAAACGGCAGGAATGAAAACTCCTGCCGTTGATTTATGCATATGTTTTAGCTTACCTTCAGCCAAGCGCAGGCAATATCCAGCGCTTCGTAAAGACTGTCCTTCTTTGCTGTCTTGACAATAGCCTCGTTCGGCGGCAATGTCATATCAGTCGCCATTTTTCTTATCATTACCTTGTTGGCAACATCAAGTCCGCCTACCTTTTCCGTACCCTGAATTTCGATCATTACCACATATTCATCGTACATATTTCCGAAATAGATCTGATTGCCCTTTCTTACTAAAGGCAGTCCCTTGTATGTGAAAAATCCTGACTTTTCTGCCATGTTAATTCTCCTCCGTTTCTGTCTAAATTTCTCCTCAAATTAAGTATAACATACTTTTAACATAATTAAAAGCCCTTTTGTATATTTTTTTCATACATTTTACAAACACGGTTATACCGTTTTCAGAGGCGCACTGTTAATTATATTGCATTACCGTTAAAATTTCTGTCGAAATCAGTAGTTATCGTCGATCGCTTCGCCGTTTTTGATATTTTCCATATTCTTCAGCAGCGTATCGATCCATGTGGACTGTATTCTGAACGAGGTCTTTCCGTTGAGCTTAACAATATATCTTCTGGACGTATCTTTATAAAGCTCTATAATATCGGAACCTCCGTCTGATCTGGTCTGAACTATGGTCATTTCGCTCTCGCCTTCCGGTTCGGTGAAATAAATTTCGTTAGTCGGACAGGTCATCAGATACTGATACAGGCTCTTGAAGTTATAAATGTCAAGCTCCTTTCCGTCGCATTTTACACTTGTTACGTCCGCCGCGCTTCCGTCCTCAAGCGTTTCCGTGCTTGAGCCGTTGGAGGTTATCTCGTAAACTGTCTTTTCGCCCTTGTAGTCAATGGAAATTTCCGATAAGTCCACAAGATAATTTGAGGTCATAATACTTGAAATAACGTCCTCTATCTCAAATGTCGCCCATGGCAGGCTGTCAACATCGATTATGAAGATCGCATTTTCTCCTGTTACGCCCTCAAGATAACAGTAATAACCCGTTATCTCGTCCTTTTCGTCACCCTCGCTGTCAAGCGCCTTAATAGGGTCTCCTATAAGTAGGTTGTAGTTGTAATCATCGCCCTTAAGGTTCACCGTACAGAAAGGCTCTGAAAGACCATACTCTGCAAAGTCCTCGCCTTCGGGATTTAAAACCACACACTCGCTCGCTGTAAGCCCCCACATACCATGAGTGACGTCGCTTGAACCAGTGATGTTCAGATATGAGAAAATGGGCGATGAAATGACCTGACTTGAAATCATACCCTCTATATCCTGAGGATCGTTTTCAAATACTACCTCGTAATCCCAGCCGCTTCGCGATATGGTTTCGACGCCGTAATCGGGCCAATCCTCGTCGCTGGGCGTTTCTATGAGATTAAGCTCTACATAAGATGTCACAGGATATGTGAAATATGACAGCTTTGATCCAAGCACCATATAAACATTATTATCCCCTTGAATCCTCACATAGGAATATCTCTCGTTCGGCGCAGTTGTTCCAATATCGAGTATTGCCTGACTGTCGTCCTTATAGGTTATTGTCACCGACGCTACAGGCTCGTCAAGACCGTATTTAGACATATCCGAAGCGTTTTCCTCAACCAGCTTTTTAGCCGTAAGACCTCCGCATGCATTTCGCAGACTTTCCTTTAAGGTAGTATTCTGATTAAGCGTACCCAGCTCGCCGATATTCCAGAGGGATTTGCCGGAGCTTGCCTTTTCAAGTGTGTATTCGCCGTTCTCGTTTGCAACGTGCACTGCGGAAATTTCCTCCGCCTCACGCTCTAAAATAACTACGCTTTCATCCTCGCTGCTTGCAGTATCCGCCGCGCTTGAGGACTCGTCCTTTTGAGCACTGTCTCCCGTGGCGTTAAGAAAAACCATAACGCCCGCCAGACTCGCGGCGATCACGCCGCATATAATAATTCCCTGTACTTTTCCGTTCATTTGCCAAAACTCCGTTACTTGTTCTTTCTTCTTACCCAGATCACAATACCCGTAATAAGCACTACGCCCGGAATAATTGCGCTGAATGTCCACATAAGGATTCTCTTCTGCTGTTCGTTAATGTCGAAGGCATTACCCGTGATCGTTTTAGGAGTAATGGTTATACCGTCCGTCTTATGGGTTATACCGTTAAGCACGCTGAGGATATACTCTCTGTTATTGTACTGCTCTGCGGAAAGAATATTGTTGTTGAGCAGATACTCAGAACCAAAGCACAGTACATTGCTGTAAAGCGTATCGGCTTCCCCGTCATTAACAAACTTAGCCTTTGAGCCAACTGCAAAGTAACACTGCTGACCCTTTTCCAGTCTTTCTCCGACCTGAGGTATCTGCGATGAAACGTCCAAAGTAGCCGTATATGCGTCGTCTGTGGAAAGGATATATTCATTGGTTGAAACCATATCCTGCTCATCAAACAGCACGTTTACAGGTCTTGTAAACTCCGACACCACCACAGGATTGGTTGTCTCTACGTCCTGATTAAAGCTGTCGGAAAGGTTTGTCGTTGTTGTAACATAAGGATAGTTATAATAATTTGCCTGATATGTCTCGCAGATAACTCCCTCTCCTACAGACAATCCGTATTCTTCCAGAAACTCGTCAAGGTTAGGCGTACTGTCCTGACTGTATGATGCGATATAGATCATCTGCTTGCCCAGATTTCCGTCATTGTTAAGGAAGTCGCTTATCTTTGATATCTCTGCGTCAAGATAATCGTTCTTAGGCGCAGGAAGCACGATTATATTTGTGTTATCGGGAATATCCTCAGTAGTTATGTCCACAGAATTGACGTTGTAGCCGTTTGCCACCAACAAAGTCTGGAAATATGTCAGATCCGCGATCTCATTTCTACCCGTCAGTATAGTAACATATATGGGGTTCGGATCCGTTACGGTCATAAGAGCAGATGTAAACGCCTGCTCCGCATTTGAAGACTCCACATAACTGCCGTAATACGCAAGGAAAGTAAGATCGCTGCCTGCGCTTTCGGCAAGCAGGTCAATGCTGTAGCCCGACTGTGAAAGATTGCTTACAAACTCGTCGTTAAAGCTTAACAGATCGATCATTCCCAGCTTTCTGGTCCTCTGTATGGTCTCGCCGTCAACCTCGGTATTTGTTTCAAAAATAATATCAAACTGCTGAATTGAATCCGAATAGCTCTTGACAACCTCCGGGTTTGAATCTATATCCATAAATCTGTAATCTATGTGATGATTTAGCTTGCAGTAGTTTTTCAGGAGCTCGACTGCCTGCTTATTGTACGAGGAATAATTCGTATAGGTTTCCTCGTCGGCAAAAATAGTTACCATAACGTCGACGTCTACATTTTTTACATACTCCTCCGATTTATCGGAAACCGAGTATATCTTCTCGCTTGTAAGATCTATGGTAATGGGATACCTGTCAAAAAGCATTGTTGTAACAACGTTGACCAGCACCAGCAAGGCAATGAAAATACAGGTAAAAACCGTAGCCATTGTACCGTGTTTGAGCTTTTTACCGTTGAAGCTTCTTTTTTTCTTACCGCCGTCCGATTTCTTGTTCTTTTTCTTTTCCGGGGACTTTTCGGCAGACTTTGCTTTTTCTTCCTTTTCGGTTTTTACAATATCCTCCAGAAAGGTTTTGCTGTCCTTGGAAACCATATCCTCATTGTTTTCTAAATTGTTATCCATTAAAGCTCACCCTCCTTATCAGCCCCAGCGGCGTTTTTCAAGCACTCTGACAGTAAGGAACAGAAATGCCACTATAGCGCTTATGAAAAATACTACATTTGAAAAATCAAAAAGACCGTAGGTAAAGTAATAGTATCTTTCGCCGAAAGATATTTTTTCAAAAACGGTCTGAACAATGTTGATCGGAATAAGGTTTCCGATAGTCGTCATAAATGACGCCGCAATGAGCGCAACAAAGCTGAGAACAGCCGCAACTACCTGATTTTCTGTAAAGGAGGAGCACATTATTCCGATAGAGATATAAGCTCCGCCGACAAGAGCCAGCGCCACGATATTACCTACGATAACGTTCCAGTCAGGCTGCCCGAACGCCGAAACCACTACCGCCATGACCGCGGTAATAGCAATAGCAATAATATAAATAAGAAACGCTGCAAAGAACTTACCTGCAACTATACTGCCCAGACTTATGGGCGATGTAAGCAGACACTGATCCGTCTTTGAACGCTTTTCCTCGGAGATCGTCCTCATAGTAAGAATAGGGATAAGCACGATAATGATAGTAAGCAGCGAACCGAAAAGCGAATCAAGCTTTGTATACCCGCTGTTTAAGCTGTAATACGAAAACATAATTCCGCAGTACGCAAAGAACGCCGCAATAAATATGTATCCGATAGGCGAGGTAAAGTAGCCCTTGACCTCTCTTCTGAATATAGCTCCCATTATACCTCAGCCTCCTCTTTATTTTTTTCAAGTGCAGGAATGCTTTCGCCCATTGTAAGCTTTAAGAATATATCCTCAAGCGACATTTCGGAAGTTTTAAGCTCCAGCAGATACCATCCGTTTTCGGCGACCTTTTTAAATAATGTTCTCCTGATGTCAACGCCCTCTTTGGCTTCGATTCTGAAATCGGAAATATTGTTTTTGTGCTCCGCGTCGCAGTATACTCTGTCAACGCCCTCCATGCTTTGGAGTGCTCTCATAACGTTATCCTTATTTCCCTCTATCTTGCACACAAGCTTGTGATCTCCCGTAAGCTTATGGGACAGATTTTCCTCAGTGTCGTTTGCCACGATCCTGCCCTCGTTGATAACAATGATCTTATCGCAGACAGCCTGAACCTCCGACAGAATATGGGAGGATAAAATAACGGTATGGTTCTTTCCGAGCTTTTTTATAAGAGTTCTTATCTCGATGATCTGTTTAGGGTCAAGACCGACTGTAGGCTCGTCCAGAATAAGCACCTTGGGGTTTCCCACCAGCGCCTGTGCCAGACCTACTCTCTGACGGTAGCCCTTTGACAGGTTCTTTATCAGTCTGTTGTATACGTTATCGATCTTTACAAGTCCGCAGATGTCCTTTAAATGGGATATTTTAGGCAGCTTGCACTTCTTCAGATCGTAGATGAAATAAAGATACTCCTTAACGGTCATATCAACATAAAGCGGAGGGATCTCAGGCAGATATCCGATTTTCTGCTTTGCTTTAACGGGGTTTTCCAGAATATCTATTCCCTCGATAAGAGCTTGTCCGCTCGTACTGGAAATATAGCCCGTAAGAATATTCATAGTTGTGGATTTGCCCGCGCCGTTAGGTCCCAGAAAGCCGAGAATTTCGCCGTCCTCAGCCTTGAAGGACACGTTGTCTACGGCTTTTTTGTCGCCGTAATGCTTTGAAAGGTTAACAACCTCTATCATTATATTTCCTCCTAACGAGAAATTTTTAAGTGTTTATTTCTGTCCGTAGAGCTTTTCAAAGGACAGAATAAGTCACTATTATTTTATTTTACTATTGTGAAAGTGAAGTGATAATTTACGGAAAGATATTTTATTACGAGATGAAAGTCATTGATTTCTATTTTCCCTAAATTTCATTTTTGAATGTACTTATGACCTTTACCTTATCCCTTTCGATCTGACTTTTCAGTTCCCCGAAGCTGTCAAATTTTCTTTCGGGACGCACAAAAAATTTCAGCGCAAGCTCCGCAGTCTGACCGTACAGGTCTCCGTCAAAATCTATGATGTAGGTCTCCGCCAGCGGAAAAAGCTCTTTTTTGACTTTTTCCACCGTGGGCTTTACGCCGACATTGGTCAGTCCCCTGTAACGCTTGTCCCCGACTCTGACATAAGAGCCGTAAACGCCGAATTTCGGCATTACGATACCCCGTGGAAGTCGTTGATTTATTGTAGGAAAATCCCACGTTCTGCCCAGTTCATTGCCGTGTTCAACCGTAAGACTGTATGAAAGAGGCTTATCCAGCAAAGCGTTGGCTATTTCAATTTTACCCGATTTAATAAGCTCCCTGATACGGCTGGAGCTTACTTCCTCACCGCCGAAACTTACCTTATCCAAGGTCATGACTTCTATACCGTACCTTTCGCCCAGACTTGACAATACGTCTGCATTGCCTTTTGCACCCTTACCGAAACGGAAATCCTCTCCGCAGACCGCAGCGGCGCAGTTAAGCTTATCCACAAGTATTTCTTTTACAAATTCCTCCGCCGACATATCCTTGACCGCAGAGAAATCGGGACAATAAATATAATCCGCTCCCAGTTCGGAAATTCGTCTGTGCTTTTCTTCCTCTGTCAGAATTCTTTCAAGCCTTCCGTCCGCCCCTTTAGATGTTACAGTCTCAGTACAAAAGGAGAAAACAGCCGCTTTCAAGCCTAGGTTTTTCTGCCTGACGGCAGTTTCTATAACAAGCCTGTGACCCAGATGAACTCCGTCAAAAATACCTAACGCACAGGCTGTTTTTTCTTTTAAAATGCTGTTACCGTCGGTAATTTCCAGCATTATATTCCTCCTTTCGGAAAATTATAAGCCGCATTGACGGCTTTTGAAGACCCACATCATTTCCCCCGTAAGGCTTATACTGTTAGGAGCAGCCAAAATATCCTCGCGCTTTACCCAGACAGCCTCGGAAAGCTCGGTTTCGTCCATTTTGATCTCGCGGGAATTCTTCACCCTTGCAAAAAAAACCACAAGCAAATTCTGAGAAAATCCCCAAGGCTGGGATTTATAATATTGCAGATCTGTGATCTCCAGTCCTGTTTCCTCCATGACCTCACGCTTAGCGGCGTCCTCGGCGCTCTCGCCCATTTCGGCAAAGCCCGCCACAAGAGCGTATTTTTTATAATCCCCGTCGGCGTATTTTGTAAGCACTATGGAGTCCGTCTCGACGTCGATAACGCCCACGATAACGGCAGGGGATATCTTGGGAAAGATCTCGTTGCCGCAGTTTTTGCATAGCATACATCTTTTTTTCGGATAATGGACAAGACGTTCTCCGCACCTGCCGCAGAAACGGTTTTCATCGTGAAAAGCCTTGTAGTGAGCTCCTGTTATTGCCGCAAACTGATTTTTATCCTGAACGGCGGACTTTAACAGATTTATATCCTCATATTCAAATCCCTTCGCTGAAAAAACCGTATCAAGGGCAAGAAAGTATCTTTCCCCCGCCTCCGAAAAGATAAAAACAGCTTCTATATTTTCCTTAATGTCTTTAATTTTCGGCAGAATTACCCTATTATCTCCGTTAAAACCGCAGAGGATCTCTCTGTCCTTGTAGCAAAGCACCGTATCGTTTCCGCAAGGATTTTTTTCGTCATATTCTATGTTGAAATTATCGGCATAGTCCTGAAACATGGCAACCACCTCAGTAAAATTTATTAAATCTCTCCGTTTTACGGCTATATGTCAATATCATATCTTTCGTAGCAGTTCAGGATCACCTCACAGTCGCAGAGACCGCCCATGTCTTTGATCTCGGAAAGTACGGCGTTAATCTCTTGCGCCGGGACATTATCTAAAATCCACTGCTCAGTATAACGCAGAGTTTCGTCACAGCATTGCTCCTCCAGTCGTTTTGATACAAAACGGAACAATTTGACAGCCTTCGTTTTAGAGAGGATACATTTCTTTTTCTGCTGATTTTTCCACTTTTCAGCATAGCCCTCTTTTCTTCTTTCGTTAAGTCAGCCATTGGTTCCGATTGTCCTTTCATTTTTCCGCTGCTGCGCTTTGTCTATAAATTTTTCTTGCTCCTGAATTCTCCGTTTACAAATCGTCCTATACCAAGGAACTCGTTTTCTGCACCGTAAACTCTGTAAAGCCTGCCGTCGGGAGTTTTCCCTGTTTGTTCGGGTCTTAGCTTTACGCCGTTTTTATAAAGCTGGGTTATCCGTTTGGATAATCTTACTTCCTCATACTCTGCAAACGCCTTATCCGCAGGAATTATAATATCCCTGACTTTCCCCTCGTTAACAAGAGTCTGTATCTCCTCCAGAGTATGACAATCGGAAAGACCGCACCCTCCCGAATAGGTTCGCGTCAGCGTTGTCATAACTCCGCCCGTACCAAGCTTTTCGCCTATATCGTGGATTATAGTGCGTATGTACGTTCCCTTTTCACAGCGGACGTACATTTCCCCCTCGCGTTTACTCTCGTTATACTCTGTAATTTCTATGGAGTTCACCCGTATCGGTCTCGGCTCACGCTCAACGACTTTACCCTCTCTTGCAAGCTCGTAAAGCTTTTTCCCGTTCACCTTTACAGCCGAGTACATGGGCGGTATCTGCATAATATCTCCCACAAACTCCTCAGCCGCCGCATTGAGGTTTTCCGAAGTTACCTCCGCAGAACTTTCTGTCAGTATCCTCCCTGTAATATCCTGCGTATCTGTGGAAATACCCAGCTTAAAGCCCGCTGAATACTCCTTTTTTCTGTCGGGGATAATATCGCAGGCTTTAGTGGCTTTTCCTGCGAAAACGGGAAGAACTCCCTCCGCCATAGGGTCAAGCGTTCCCCCGTGTCCCAATCTTTTTATATGCAGTATTCCTCTGAGCTTTGCCACAACGTCAAAGGATGTCCAGCCCTTAGGCTTGTATACCGCAATAATCCCGCTGAGACTTTCCTCTTGCTTATCTGTCAGCAAACCTTTTCCACCGCCTTGATAAGCTTAGCCTTTACCTCCTCGAGAGTGCCCTGTATCTCACAGCCTGCCGCGCGGATATGTCCTCCGCCGTTAAACTGCTGACAGAACTGCGACGCGTCTATTTCCTCAGTGGTTCTCACGGAAATTTTATAAACGTTTTCGTGCCTCTGCTTAACGGTAATACCTATCTTCACGCCCTCTACCGAAAGCGGGATAGACGCGAGTCCGTCAAATTCAGCAGGGTCTACTCCGCAGTCCTCGATAAGCTTTGTGGACAGCGCTATCATCGAGCATTTACCCTGACAGTAATACTCCATTTTGCTTATTACAGTCTGCTCGACTTCAATTCTTCCTCTGCTCTTAACGTCAAACATTTTTCTGTTCACCGCTGAAAAGTCTATGTTGTAAGCCATAAGCTCCGCACAGGCGATATGCGCCGCAGGAGTAGTATTTTCGTACTTAAAACAGCCCGTATCGGTAGCGATACCCGTGTAAAGGCATTTTGCGATAATATCCGAAAGCTCTCTGCCCGAGTACTTGAATATCTCATACATTATCAGAGCCGCCGCCGAAGCCTTATGATCGACATAGGTCTGTTTTGCAAACTTTTTATGAGATATGTGATGATCTATGCAAAGGTCTACCGCACCCTCCTGCTGAAACTCCTCCAGCGCGCTGCCGATAAGACCGGGGTCTGCAATATCCACAGCGATCACATACTGTACTTCAAAGTCCTGCGGCTCATAGTCCGTATACATAAAATCATATCTGTCGGGAAAGCTGTCAGAATTTATAACGTTTGCCTTTTTCCCCATATTCCTTAGATAATAGCACAATGCAAACCCCGTACCCAGAGTATCTCCGTCAGGGCTTTTGTGCGTTAAAATAAGAAAATTGTCATTGTTTTCAAATATATTCAGTATATCTCGAAAATTCATAGTCAAACCTCGTCATTCTCATCGGCGGTATCCTCAGGCATAAGCGCTCTGAGTTTTCTGGTTATCTCAGCTGAATGCTCAATGGAATTATCTGCCACAAATTTAAGCTCCGGACTTTTTTTCAGCTTGAGCACATTTGATATCTCCCGCTTCAGAAAACCCGTAGCGGACTCAAAGCCCTTTACAGCCTCCTTAGCCCGCTCCAAGCCCTCAAAGCTGGATATATACACCTTGCAGTAAGAGCCGTCCTTTGCCACGTCGCACCTTACCACAGTCAGCATATTTCCGCCGTCTATCCTCGGGTCTTTAAGGTCTCTCATTTTGCCCGAAATAATTCTGCGAATGTCCTCCGACATTCTTCCTGCTTTATATCCTGCCATTTTTATCTCCTTTTATTGTCTGCCCCCGAACGCGGTAAACGCTGTACGTTACTGCATCTGCGAAGGCAAAAATTTATTGGCTTTAGTCTCTGTACTCCTCCATAATATAACCCTCGAGGATATCTCCTACCTTGATATCCGTGAACTTCTCAAGAGTGATACCGCACTCAAAGCCTGCGGATACCTCCTTGGCATCGTCCTTAAATCTCTTGAGCGAGGACATCTTATCGTCCGCAATGATGATGCCGTCGCGGACAACTCTGATAAGATCGTTTCTTCCGATCTTACCCTCAAGTACATACGAACCCGCAACAACGCCGACATTGGAAATCTTATAGGTCTGTCTTACCTCGACTCTCGCAGTATCGACTTCTCTGTACTTAGGCGCGAGCATACCCTTCATAGCATCGGTTATCTCCTCTATTGCGTCGTAAATGATTCTGTACAGTCTGATGTCAACTCCGCTCTGCTCGGCGTTAGCCTTTGCAACAGGATCGGGTCTTACATTAAAGCCTACTATGATCGCGTTAGACGCGTTTGCAAGCATAACGTCGCCCTCTGAAACCGCGCCTACTCCGCCGTGGATGACCCTTACTCTTACTTCCTCGTTGGAAAGCTTTTCAAGTGACTGCTTTACAGCCTCCACAGAGCCCTGAACGTCAGCCTTTACGATAATAGGAAGCTCCTTCATCTCTCCCTCTGAAATCTGAGCGAACAGATTATCGAGCGTTGTCTTTTTATACTGCTGGAATATCTCTTCCTTAGCCTCGTGCTTTCTCTGCTCAACAAGCTCTCTTGCAAGCTTTTCGTCTGCAACGGCATTGAATGTATCTCCTGCGCTTGGTACCTCGCCGAGACCTGTTATCTCCACAGGAGTTGACGGACCCGCCTTTTGCAGAAGCTTACCTGTGTGGCCGGTCATTGTTCTTACACGTCCTACGGAAGTACCTGCGATAATGACGTCGCCCGTTCTGAGCGTACCGTTCTGAACCAGCAGAGTTGCCACAGGACCCTTGCCCTTGTCAAGTCTAGCCTCTATAACAGCGCCCTTGGCAAGTCTGTTGGGGTTAGCCTTTAATTCCTTTATCTCGGCAACAAGCAGTACGTTTTCAAGCAGTTCGTCAATACCCATGCCCGTCTTGGCGGATACAGGTACAGCGATAACGTCGCCGCCCCATTCCTCTACAACAAGCTCGTGCTCGGTAAGCTGCTGCTTTACTCTGTCGGGGTCTGCGCCCTCTTTATCCATTTTATTGATAGCAACGATAATGGAAACGCCCGCCGCCTTTGCATGATTTATGGACTCGATAGTCTGAGGCATGATACCGTCGTCCGCTGCAACTACAAGGATAGCAATATCAGTTACGTTTGCGCCTCTCGCTCTCATTGAAGTGAACGCCTCATGACCCGGAGTATCAAGGAAAGTGATCTTCTGATCGTTCACTCTTACCTGATATGCGCCGATATGCTGTGTGATACCGCCCGCCTCGCCGTCTGCAACATTAGAGTTTCTTATCCTGTCGAGGATCGAAGTCTTACCGTGGTCAACGTGACCCATTACAACTACGACAGGGCATCTGTCCTCCATATCCTCGGGAGCGTCTGCCTCGTCCTCTATAAGTCTTTCTTCAATAGTAACGATAACTTCCTTTTCAACCTTTGCGCCCAGCTCGTCTGCGACCAGCGACGCAGTATCGAAATCTATGACCTGGTTGATAGACGCCATAACTCCCAGACCCATAAGCTTTTTGATGACCTCAGTAGCTGTTACTTTTAATCTGCTTGCAAGCTCTGAAACCACTATCTCATCAGGGATAAGCACCTTAAGCTGCTGCTTTCTCGCCTTTTCTAGAGCAAGTCTGTTAAGCTTATCCTGCTCGCTTTCTCTCTTGTGTGAGTGCTGCTGCTTCTTGTACTGCTGAGACTTCTGGGTAATTTTCTGCTTTTTACGGAAATTATCAGTGTTTTTGCCCTGCTTGGAGCTTGCGAGATTATCGTACTTCTCGTTGTACTTATCAAGCTCAACATAGCTGCCTCTTGTATCGACCGTTCTGTGAGAGCTTGAATAGATGTCAGAATCGGACGAAATAGTATAGCCCTTATCATTGTCCTTTGATGATTTTGAGAAGCCTCCGAGCTGTTGTTTTACTCCGTGTTCCTTCTTTTTTGCCGCTTCTTTTTTCTCCTGCTTCTTTGCTGACTTTGCAGACTTAGCCTCCTGCTTGCTCTCAGTCTTTTCCGCAGTCTTAGCCGCAGGCTTTTCATTCTCGGATTTTTCGCCCCCGGGTCCTGCTTTTTTCGCAGCTTGTTCAGGCTTTGATCTTTCCTTCTTTGCCTGCTCGGTTTTTTCATTTTTTTCCGTCTTTGGTTTATCTTTCTTTTCAGTCTTAGGCTTCTTCTCGGTCTTTGGCTTTTCAGCCTTGACCTCCGCTTCGGGCTTTTTATTATTTGCAAAATAGCCGTTAAAATTCTCCACCTGATTGTTCTGTGTAAAATACTCAAAAACATAGGAGATCTCCTGCGCAGACAGCGCAGACTGCGTTTTCCTCTGTTCACCGTCCAGCTTTGCGAGACATTCTATAAGCTCGTTGTTGGAAAGCTTAAGATCCTTAGCCAGCTCGTTAAGCTTTACCTTATTTGTTTTCATACTCATAGGCTGTATATCCTCCTTACTTCACGTAAATTCATATATTTCCGTAAAACTCATTCTCATCGATCTTTATTTCTTCAAGACCCTTTGCGCATGATCCTGCAAATCCTCCGTCGGTCATAGCTATCACTCCCGTGCGCTTGCCCAGACCAGCGCCTATATCGTCCATTGTTATTCCCAGAGCGTAAAGCCTGACGCCGTTTCTCGCGCAGGTAAACTTTACTTCTTTAAGGGACTTGAACGAAAAATCCGAAGCGGCGAAAACCGCTTTTGCCGTACCTGTATTGCAGGCGTCCTTGACCATATCCATACCCATAACAAGCTTACCCGCTTTTCTGCATATAGAGATCAGTCCCAGCTTATTATCCGCACTCATCGCCAAGCTCCTCCTCCATACTGTCATATATTTCATCGCTTATCTTACAAGCGAAGCTTTTTTCAAATCTCCGCGCCTTTCTTGCCTTCTTCAGACATTCGCAGCTGCGGCATATATACGCTCCTCTGCCCGCCTTTTTGCCCGTAAGATCAAGGGATATCTCCCCCTCCTTAGACTTCACAACGCGGACAAGCTCTTTTTTGGGCTTCATTTCTCCGCAGCCAAGACACATTCTCATAGGTATTTTTTTTGTTTTCATAAGTATCACTCACCGTCTGTCTCAGCGGGAGCTTCCGTCCCTTCGGCAATGACGGAGGACTGCGGAACAATGTCTATCTTATAGCCTGTCAGATTAGCTGCAAGCTTAGCGTTCTGACCCTTATTTCCGATAGCAAGCGAGAACTGATTATCGGGAACAACGACTCTGCACTTTCTGATGACCTTGCTTATCTCCGTACCGTCGCTCTTGATATCCGTCTTAGTCTCACTTTCGAGAATGTCAACGCTGATGACCTCCGCGGGAGCAAGCGCCTTAGCTATAAACTCAGCCTCGTCCTCGCACCAGTTGATAACGTCAATTTTCTCTCCTTTCAGCTCGCTTACTACTGCTGAAATTCTCGACTTTTTAGGACCGATACAAGCGCCTACTGCGTCAACGTTCTTATCCTTTGAATAAACCGCTATCTTGCTTCTTACGCCCTCAATTCTTGAGATCGACTTGACCTCGACAGTACCGTCAGCAATTTCGGGGACTTCAAGCTCGAACAGCTTTTTAACGAGGTCCTTATGAGTTCTTGAAAGCTTTACGACAGGCTGTCTTTTCTCTCCGCCGCCGAGGCTTACGATATAGACCTTTATAATGTCGCCTTCTTTTAGTACCTCGCCCGGTATCTGTTCGTTTCTGTAGAAATAATGCTCGTTTTTGTCGATAGTGATAACGGCGTTAAGGGTAGCAGGCTCCACCTTCTGAACGGTAGCGGACACGATCGTGTGCTCCTTATCCTTATACTGTTCGATTATCTGATTTCTTTCAAAATCCTTGATCTCGTGCTTAAAGCTCTGCTTAGCCTGCTGAGCGGCAACTCTGTTGATCTTCGCGGGATTGATAGGAATTTCCACCCAGTCGCCCACCTTGATATCGGGATCGTAGGTTCTTGCCTCTCCGATATATATCTCGTTATCGGGATCGTCAACAAACATAACTTCCATGACTTCCTTGAGTATCTTCATCTCAAACTTACCCGTATCGGGGTCTATCTCTACAGCAATATGCTCGCTGAAGGGATAATCCTTTTTGATCGCCTTGACAATACTTTCCTTTACCTTTTCGACCAGGATTTCCTTACCGATATTATTCTCCTGTGAAAGCGCCTCCAATGCGCTGAAAAACTGTTCGTTCATTTTTTCAATCATTCCTTTCGGTTTATTGTATGTTATTGTTGTTTTTATATTTTGACGGCTTTACCGTAAATAGCTTTTTGGACTTTCCTGACTGCGGGGGTATGCCTCCGGCGGCGGGCTTGACCCTCCGCTTTTTTACTCACGTCATAGTTTTGTATTGGCTTTTCATTTCGTTCCGCTGAGCAGTTTTTTCTTATCGAAAATTAAAAATCGTCGTCGTTAAGTTTTACATAGGCACAATCTGCCAGCTTGAATTCTATGTTCTCTACTCCGTCGCCGTTTTCGTCCAAAGTCTGACAGAGTATCTTATTTTCTTCCCCGTCATATCCTACAAGTCCGACTATAAATTCTCTTTCGCCGTTCTTATCCGGTCTGATAAGTCTTACTCTTACCACGTCCCCGATACAAACCTCAAAATGCACAGGCTTTCTAAGCTCTCGTCCAAGCCCCGGACTTCCGCACTCGAAAATGTAACTCTGCGAAATGGGATCGGTCTCGTCAAGTATCTTATTAAAAGGTCTTGTAAACGCTTCACAGTCGTCCATTGTGACCCCGCCGTCTTTATCTATGAGAACTCTCAGATACCATGTAGCGCCCTCTTTTTCAAAGCGGACATCCCACAGAAAAAGCCCCAGCTCATCGGCAAGCGGCTGCGCAAGTTCAGTAACTCTCGCCACTGTATTTTTCTTTTCTGCCATTGATTACCTCCATTAGATTTTCCTATACAAACACAAAAGACCGGAAGTCAAGTTCCAGTCTTTCGTAAAAGCCTATTGTAAATAGTATACCATAAATTTCGGTCTTTTGCAAGGGGAAATAAGGGCTTTTTAAGAATTTTTTGGAACTTTTGCAGTACAGTTTGTAAATATTTTGTTAATAATCTCCTGTATTACAAACCCTTATCGGTTTTCCCTTTATTATTTTCGTACTCTGCGGGATTTTCCGTTTCTACAACGGGTAGTACCCGATTTTTCCTCGTTCCCTCCACAAAATCCAGCGGAACGGTAAAAAGAATGCCTGTGTTGGGCTGGGACAGATCTCCCACTGTGCTGTATACTACCTTTCTTGCTGTTTCAAGCTGGTTATTTCTGATAACTGACAGTATGGTGCGGTTATCCTCTTCGTCGCCGGTAAAAAGACTCCTTATCGACGAACTGAGAAAGCTTGAGTTCATTTTTGTCAGCGTCATTGCAAGACCCGAGGACTGAATGATAGTCGCTCCGCCGATCCCCGCCGCTGAAAGTCCTTCAAGCAGATATTCCAATGCGTCTGTTTTATTTAAAATGATGACCAATAGCTTCAAACTGCTCACTCCCGCCGCTTTAATTATTCACTTTCTTCTGTGCTTGCAATTCTGTTTTTCAGCTCCGTTTTAAATTCCGAGGAGACCTCAAAGCTTTCGTCGTTTTCGCTCCACGTACCCTGCGGTATCATCTGCTCGGCGGGAGAAAGCCCGCTTGCAAGCATTTCCTTTACAAAAGATTTCTGTAAATTGAAATCATCAGAGGTCAAGTCTGTATCGCTGTTTTCCGTTATGATATTATAAATATTATCAAGATTATCGATAGTGATATTTGACTGCTGGAACGCATTGTTTATCAGTCTGCTGAGCGCAAGGCCCATAAAGTCAATATTGCCCTGCTTTCCGCTTTCAAACACGGGATACTGAAAAATCAGTCTTATCTGTCTGCCGCTGAGATTTACCAGTTCACCCTTTGAGATCGAAATATCATTCTCATTATTTTCCTGAGATAAGTAATAAAGCTCCTCCTCAGGAGTATATGTTATACCGCCGAAAATATCCGCAACTCTCTCAAAGGCGTCGTTTGTCAGCGACACATAATTGTCCACTGTAACGTCGAAGGTTTCGCATACAGCCGAAGTCAGTCCTGTCATACCGCTTGTCTCAAATACATCTCTGAAGGTCTGAGTCTTATCCTTTGCACTTATCGTCATGGACGAAATGGGCACAACAAGGATTGTCTGCGAGCTCGGTTCAATTCTGACAAAAGCGCAGTCTGCCAGAACTCCCTTACTGTTAACTCTTGCATAGAGATTATTAAAGGACGTTTTTGTCGTGACCTCCTCGTCGGTGTCATCATCGGTAATAACATTGAATTCCTTGAGCAGATAAATCGACAGAGCTGTCAGCAGTCCCATAAAAATAAGTACCGTTATAAAATATACCAGCGCCACGGGAGCCTGAGATCTTTTCTTCTTTTTCTTTTTGTTAGCATTTGCTGCAGCGGACATATCACCGTCTCCTTCTTACTGTTGTTGTAATTTCTCACTCCGAGAAGTTGTAATCCAATGCGATTATTTTCATTTCAAGACCGGCTCGTTTAGCCATATTAATGGTCTGGAAGGTTCCCGAACCTCTTTCCTTATATTTATATGCGCCTATGATCCTTGAAGAATTATCAACCATAAACTGATTTCTCAGCTTATATCTCATTTTATCGTTTCTGTGACTGACGATGACCTTTTCGTCGCAGGACGCCAGAATAAGCGAGTAATAATAGCCGTCCATAGCGCCCTTGATTTCCTTATACTGTTCCTCATAGGGCAGAGCGCACACCAGCCGCATACCCGCAAATCTACCCGAGCAGATCATATCATGGACTATTTTAGCGCAGATCATATCGATTCCCTCCGCCATACCCGAAATAAAGGTGCGGAAGCCGTCGCGGTATGCCTCCTCGCATAGCAGGTGCAGCATACTGACGAGCCGTTTCATACCCTGTTTAGTGACATCGCCGCCGCAGGGCAGATCGCGGTTCCTGTGACCCGTAAAGCAGCAGGTCTGACTTTTATTGCAGGAAAAATCCTTCAATTCAACAATTTTCAAGACGACGCCGCCTTTCAAAGCATTCTTAGATTATAGTATAACACATATTCCGAGTTTTTTCAATAGTTTTCAACAAATTTTAGTGAACATAAAAATAGACGGAGGTTTTGTCCTCCGCCTATCAATATCGGCAAAACTGTTTTTCTCTTATTTCTACAAACATGATCAATTCTATGTATTTATCAATAAATTCTACATATTTTCTAACAATACCATCTTCATCAATAATTGCTGTATAGTCTTCTTTTTCAATGATCTTATTTACCTCGGCTAGCTTATTGTATAATTCATCACATAATTCTGCTGTTTCAACTGCATTTTTATTCTTTAACACTTTCGCAATAGCAGGTGATTTATCAAAGTACAGCTGTATCAGCTCACGTCCAAGTTTAGATTTCATTAAAAAATTGTGCCAAAAACCGTATAATGTTTCAAGCTCATGACAGCTTTCAGGCAATCCTTTATGTTCACAGCAAACAATATAAAGAAAATCTTCAGCCGGTAAAAGCTTGTCGTATCCGTTGTATTCCTTACATTTTTCTTTATTCTCTACAACAGCTTTTTTTCCTTTTTTCATAATGTATTCCTCCGCTTGATATTTGTAATACAAATTGGTTAAGTTAAAAACACGGTAGCGTGTTTTGTACATACCATTATAGCACACAATTTTGCTAATTGCAACACAAATTTGTGTTTTTCGATATAATAAATTTAACAAAATTGCGAGGTGATTTTATGCATAAGTACCAAAGATTAAGAGATCTGCGCGAGGACGCAGACCTTACACAAAAGCAGGTTGCAGAATTTCTTTTCGTGCATACCACCCAGTACAGACGCTACGAGTGCGGCGACAGCGAAATTCCCTTGGACGTTGCGGTCAGACTTGCTGAGTATTACAACGTTTCCCTTGATTATATTGCAGGGCGCACCAACGAAAAAATGGGACTTACAAAATCAGGACTGAAAGATGACGAGACTAAACTTATAAAGGGGTACCGTGAAATGACAGAAAGAAACAAAGGCAGAATTTTGGAAAGACTGGACTCTTTAAAAGAATACAATAATAAGTAAAAATCCACGTTTGAGATCGCAAAACGTGGATTTTTTTTCAGAACTTATATTTATATGATCGTGTGCAATATCTTATGAGAACAGGTCCCGAATATACAGCAAAGCCGCCGCACATAATTGTGCGGCGGCTCGAATTATAGACATAAGATGATTATTTATCCTCTTCGTTATTATAAAGCTTTGCATATCTCAGCAGATAATCATATCTTTCCTGAGCGTTCTTGACAGCCTTGTCGAACAGCTTTTCTGCTCTCTCAGGGTTCTGTCTTGCAAGTGCGTTGTAACGTACCTCGCCCATGATGAATTCCTTATAATCTGCCGTAGGAGCCTTGCTGTCCATAATAAACGGGTTCTTGCCCTGCTCCTTAAGACGCGGATCATATCTGTAAAGATGCCAGTAGCCTGCCTGAACAGCCTTCTTTTCCTCGGTCTGAGCGATCCTCATTCCGCCCTTGATACCGTGGTTGATACAAGGAGCATAGCCGATGATGATAGACGGACCGTGATAAGCTTCAGCCTCCTGAATTGCCTTGATACACTGGTTCATATCTGCGCCCATTGCAACGTGAGCAACATATACATATCCGTAGCTCATAGCAATACCCGCTAGATCCTTCTTCTTGACTTCCTTACCTGCCGCCGCAAACTGTGCGATAGCTCCGGTAGGCGTTGATTTTGAGGACTGTCCGCCTGTATTGGAGTAAACCTCCGTGTCGAATACGAAGATATTAACGTCCTCGCCCGATGCGATAACGTGGTCTACGCCTGAGAATCCGATATCATAAGCCCAGCCGTCGCCGCCGAATATCCACATAGACTTCTTAGCAAGATAATCAGCGTCCTTGAGAATTTCCTCAGCAAGCTTATTCTTTGTCTTTTTGAGTACTGCAATAAGCTTTGCCGCCGCAGCCTTGTTAGCCGCTCCGTCGTCTACCGTTGAAAGATACTCCTCGGTAGCCGCCTTTACAGCCGCCGCTCTTGTTGACTTGTTAAGCTCAAGAACCTTGGCGATAGTTCTGTTTCTGATAGTGGACTGCGCAAGGAACATACCGTAGCCGTACTCAGCATTATCCTCAAACAGCGAGTTAGCCCAAGCCGGACCCTTGCCCTCCTTATTTACAGTATAAGGAGTTGACGGAGCGGAACCGCCCCAGATAGACGAACAGCCTGTTGCGTTTGCAATATACATTCTGTCGCCGAAAA
>CAYNPW010000021.1:0-30953 GCA_964399215.1 uncultured Ruminococcus sp.
ACTTTTTCGTCGTTTTTGCTATATTTTTTTGGCTTTTTCATTCGGTTGCCCTGTATTTTATAGTCCCAACACAGTGGAAAAAGCCCGATTTTACGCCGTTTGCGTGAGGTCGGGATTTTTATTTGTTTATAAAATACTTTTTATGTCTCTTAAGATACAGTAAAATTCGATAATTGAACGTATACGACAGCGAACCGCTTTGAGAAAATGCGGGAATTTATTGACGCGAACGGATATTCTGAGAATTTTTCCGACGGGCGTATGCACCATGATATATATCCGATCCGCGCAGATGCGCTCCCGAGCGGCTGAAAACGGTTATCCGCCACCCCGTTAAATATAAGCCAATAAAAACGACTTCCGTCAAAACGCATGCCGGAAGTCGTTTCATTGTTTATTCTTACGTGTTCGGCAGAGATCTGAAACTGCCCTATTTAGGCAACACAACTATTGCGTGCGGTGTTGCCTTTATATTTCAAATTTAAATCTGAAATTTTAAAGATTTTCCGGTTATGTATTGCCATTTTGTAAATAATAAAAAGTACAAGTTGAAATCTATTCATTTTTATGTTATAATAATAATTAATGATAATATTTTTATAAATCAGCATTTTTTCTCGTTTTGTAAAAATATGGTTTTATAAATGGAAATATTATTAAATTTGTACGGAGGAGTGGTTTTATGAAAACCGACACCAAAAGGTTACGCTACAGGATATTCTGTGCTGTGACCGCGTTTGTTATGGTTTTCTCGCTGATATTCGCAAGCAGTGGATTATTTAAAGTATCCGCTGCCGAAACGGGCAAGCTTAACATAACAAATTTCAGATTGTGGATCAATCAAGAGCCTTTGGAGGACGGCGTTACCGTTAACGACGGCGACGAGATCCAGCTCGCCATAGACTGGCGTATAAACAACAACGAGGGTCTGCTTGATTATTCTGCAGAGATCGATACTCTGGGTATTGACCTGAAAAAATCCGAGGGTCCCGTATACACAGACGGAATTCAGGTAGGAACCTACGAGTTGGAATCAAATGTTTTTACTATTCATCTTATCAAGGAGGCAGTCGAGAATAAGTCTAATCTGGGCGGCGGTGCACTGCTCGACGGCGTGATATCGCTGGACAGCGACGGCACGCTCACCGACGGTTCGGAACAGACGATCGGCGCGGGAGACAAGACTTATAACGTCATTTTCGACTCCAAAAGCGGCGACGGCAGTGCGTCCGTTTCAAAACTGTCTGTAGGATCGATTACATATGATGACGGAAAATACTATCAGAAATATTCGATCACCGTTAATACAAGCGGTAAAATTTCGAATATTGTTCTTACCGACTCTTTGCCCGAGGGTCTGACTCTGGACGCGGAAAGTCTCGAAGTATCTCCGAACGAAAATGTTCTGATAGATACGGATAATTTTAAGCTTACGTTCCCGGACAATGCTACAAAGAAAACTTCGGTGAAATATACGGTCACTTACAGAGCCGAGATATCGCAGAACATAATCGACAGCTACAGTTCTTTCAAAAACACAGCCGATTTGGAATATACGGACGCTAAGGGTGATCCGCAGGCAAAATCGTCGTCAAAAACCGTTACGCCGATAAAACCTAAACTAAATAAAAGCGGCTCGGTAAGCTTGGAAAAGGGCAGCAGCATCTGCGGCTATGGTTCTACGGATCATACTGTTGTCAATTATACGATCACCGTAGATCTGGGAACGAGAGCAAACGAGCTTTCGGAAGACGAGATAAATGATTTAATAATTTTAGATACCTTGACAGTACCTGTTACAGTTTCTCCTCATGATGAGAACGCCAAATCGATCATAAACGGATATACCACCACTAAAGTAAGCGGAGGAACTGATTATGAATATCAGATGCAAATACCGCTCAGCCGCTTCGAGAAGCAATCCAACGGCACTTATAAATTTGATTATACCGTGTGCACACACATCTATGCAAATTCTTTGATCAGCTCGCGTCCCAATGACGGTACATTGTTCAAAAATACCGTAGATGCTGAGATTTTTGACCAGCCGCTAACTTCTACAAATACCATAGATACCAGAGACGCTCTTAATATCACGGATATGCTGGTAAAAAAGCCGGGCAGTGTTTCTTACCTTGACGAAGATGGAAATATCACCTCATCTCCAAGCAGTTCAACCGAGAAAGCTATAATCGAATGGGAACTTACTGTTGATTTCAGCAAGATACCGGCAATGTCGGTTGGCGGTCCGATAATGTGGGATGATTTTGTTATAAGCGATCAGTTGACAGATCCCGGCGGAAACTATAAGGATCTTCATTATTTCAACTGCACCTGCGGCACTAACGGTCATAATCCGGGTCCGAGTAGCTGCAACTATTGCGACTATTGTACAAACCGCAAGTTCAAATTGTCCATTGTTGACAAAAACGGTAACACCATTCATGAAGTAAACATTAACCAATTGTATACCTCCAATTATTTCGCCCATAATTCGCTTGTCCTTAACGACGACTCATGGACATTTACGCTCATAAAAGACCAAGCTTATCAAGGCGACTTTAACAGTTTTGTGAGCAATGGCTATAAACTCGTATTTAATTATGAGACTATAACCGATTACACAAAATTCACCGGGTTAAGAACACTCTACAACGCAGCTACGGTACAGGGAACGTGGTGCGGAAAGACGTTTACCGAAAGCGGATTGATTTCGCCAACAAATCCGAACCCCGGAGATAATTATAACTATGCAACCGTTTATCTTCCCGATCCTAACGAAAATGAGCTTTCTGACTGGAATATCGGTAAACAAGGAATAACGTCCGTAACGCTCGAAGATAAGGAATACAATTATACCGAAAACAATTTTATAGGCTGGGCTATAAAAATACCGAAGTCGCAGCTTAATGCCGGAGATACTCTTTCCATAACCGATACTCCGGGTGCAAATCATAGCTATGTGGAAAATTCGGCTATAGTATATGAGACATCTTCAAGCTCATACTACCCCAACTCAGATTCAAAAGCGGGAGCTGTAGACGTTACCGTTACCGACAACAAGGACGGCACGATTACTTTTGATCTGGGCACAGTATCAGAAGATATGCTTGCAGGCGACACAAATAAGAACATAATAATTTACTATCAGACAAAGATAAACGAAGAAACATGGTATGCTCAGTACCCGAGTAAGACTTCATATTATTATAACTATGCCCAGGCAGAATATAACGGAGAAGATCTTATCAAAATAACCGCTTCGCAGAAGGTCTCGGCTCCCGATATTGTAAAAAAAGAGGGAGATCTGAATATTGACTCGGAAAACAGCAGGATAACCGCAGACTACACGATCAATGTAAACAGAAACGCGGCTGATCTGGATTCGGGAAAGGATAAGCTTGAAGTAACCGACACAATGGCTAAGAGCTTTGTTCTTAATGAGGATTCTGTAAAGGTTTATAAGGACAGCGCGGATGACGCTAATCTTATCACCGATTATACAATGGATTACAACAGAGAAACCAATGTCATCACTTTCACTGTTCCCAACAAAATGCATATAATTATCGAGTACAGTGTAACAATAAACGTTGACCCGATAGATAATCCTTTGTGGTATAAGGATACCGATAATACGGTTCAGGTATCCTCGTTTGATGTGAATGAGTCCGACTCGAAGGTAAGTTTTGCCTCGATTGAAAATACCATAAGAGTATGGGCATACGACATGAACGGAAACATCTCTATCTACAAATTCTGGAACAACAGCGGCGAAAAGACAGCTCTCCCCGGAGCAGAGTTTGCGCTCTACAGCGTGTACGATAACAACGGACACAAATATGAAGAGGGCGAAGAGGGCTATGTGATAAGAAACGATATAAAGATCACAGACGATTCGGGCAAAGTCACAGTTGAAAATCTGCCGCTCGACAGAATTTATAAGCTCGTTGAGACCAAGGCTCCCGACGGATATCTCGAAGGTGAAGAGTATTACTTCCTGCTCAAGGGTCACTACGGAGTTGAAGTCCCCGATTTCCTGGCAGACGAAACTGTTTATGAGTTTGAAAGCGGAGAGATGATTTCATATGAAAACGTCAAGTATGTGACTATCGAGGGGACAAAGACATGGACGGGCGACGATTCGTTCAAGCAGGAATACCGTCCCGAGAATATCGCCCTCAACGTATACAGAAGGATCTACGGCGGCGAGGAGACCAAGGTAAAGGTTCCGATCGAGAATATCACATGGGATAAGACCACCGATCCCGACAAGTGGACTTATTCCGTAGATAAGCTCCCGGCTTACGACAAGGACGGCAATGAATATACCTACAGGATCGAAGAGGCTGACGTAAACGGCTACACAGCCGAGTACTCAGGCGATAACGACAAAAACATCACCAACACGTTAAAGACAACCACTGTAAGCGGAACAAAGACATGGGCAGACGAGGGTATCTACAAGGAATCCGCACGTCCCGACAGCATCAAGCTTAAGCTTTACGCAGACGGCGAGGAGGTATCGGATACCAAGTATTCGATCAAGTGGACAAATAACGACAGCGAGCATGACGTATGGAGCTATGCTATCGAGGATCTTCCCAAGCTGAATGCCGACGGCGAAGTAATTGTATACACAATTAAAGAAACCGCTGTAAACGGTTATGTAACGACTTACAGTGCAGACAGCTTCAATATCACAAACACATATCAGCTTACCCAAGTAACTGGCACGAAAACATGGTCGGGCGATAACGCAAACGTTCGTCCGGACAGTGTAACGCTCGTGCTTTATGCCGACGGCGCTGAGGTAACGACAGACTACACCGTAATCTGGACAAATACAGATTCTGATGTATGGAACTACTCTGTCACAGACCTGCCTAAGTACAATGCAGACGGCGAGGAAACAGAGTATACGGTAGTTGAGACCGAAGTTGCTGAGGGCTACACGCCTTCCTACGACAACGCTAAGCTGAACATTACAAACGATTATCAGGTACCTCTCACGGAGATCAGCGGTACTAAGGAATGGAAGGGCGACGAAAAAGTCAAGCAAAACACACGTCCCGACAGCGTTGATATAGTTCTTCTTGCAAACGGTGAGCCTGCCGAATTGGACTACTCGGTTGAATGGACAGACACCGATACTGATGTATGGAGCTATACTATTAAAAACATCCCCACCCGCGATGACGAGGGAAATCTGATAACCTACACTATCAGAGAAGAAAATGTACCTCTGGGATATACCGACGTGGTTTACGGATACGACATTGTAAACACATTCACAATGGATAAGACTGAGATCGCAGGCACAAAGACATGGGTAGGCGATAGTCTTGAAACCAGACCGCAGGATATTACGCTTACGCTTTACGCCGACGGCGAGGCAGTAGCGGATGCAATTCCCGTATGGTCTGATAAGGACACTGAAAAATGGTCGTATGTATTTGAAGATATCGACAAATACGCATATTCAAAGGACGAAAACGGAACGATAACACGTACCGAGATAGTATACACCGTAGAGGAGAACGCTTCTGAAAAGTATACAGCGGCTTATTCCGATGATACGCTGGATATTACCAACACGAGAATAACCGAGGTTGAGGTATCTAAGGTTACAGTATCCGGAGGAGACGAGCTTGAAGGAGCAAAGCTTACCGTAAAGGATAAGGACGGAAACGTCGTTGAAACATGGGTAACGGGCAACGCTCCCCATATTATCACAGGTCTTGAGGCAGGGGAAACCTACACCCTTACAGAGGAATCCGCTCCGGCAGGATACACTATTGCTGAAACGATCGAATTTACTGTCAGCGAAGACGGCACTGTCACTAAGGTCGAGATGATCGACGGACTTACGGTAACAAAGATATCCAAGCAGGACGCAGTTACCGGCGACGAGCTTGCAGGAGCAAAGCTTGTTATCAAGGACAGCGAAGGAAATATCATCGAGGAATGGATTTCCGACGGAACTATGCATGAGATCAAGGGGCTGATCGCAGGAGAGAAGTACACTCTTACTGAGATCTCCGCACCCGACGGATATGAGATAGCAGAGTCTATCGAATTTTCGATCACCGACGACGGCTCTGCTGAAAATGTTATTGTAATGAAGGATGCCAGAAGCGACGATTCAAGCAGTGAAAGCGGCAGTTCGTCAACGGATGAAAACAGTTCAACCGCTTCTTCGTCAAGCAGCAACAGCAGCGGAGCTTCGTCAGGTTCCGCCGGCTCCGGATCGACAAGCAGTGCAAATAACACATCGTCCAAGACAACAACCAATAATAATTCACCGGCTACCGGCTTAATGCAGAGCGGAGCATTTGCCGTTGCGGCGCTTGCGGGAGCATTGCTGCTGATTTCCGGCAAGAAAAAAGATAAGAATGATTAATAGATCTTTGACCTGAGCAGTTTATTAAAAGGATTTGTTTCGGGTCAATAAACAGATATCCCGGCGTTGCCGTTAATGGCGGCGCCGGGTGATGTTATGGTAGGCGATTTTTCAAATCTGCTTAGTTTCAATCCAAAGTTATAAGTATCCATGAAATTATTGATTCGGAATATGAAAAATTTGACGATTTTAATTTTGTGCGCTGGAAAAAGGCAAGTAAATAATCAGCGGCAGGGGAAATGCATGGGGTTTTTGTTGGGCGATTATACGATTTATCATATTTGAATAGTAAAAGCAAGGGGAAGATTATGTACGAATTATATAAAAATCAATTCAGAATTGGAATGTTACAATTTTTGATAGGACTGTTTGTGATGATCACAGCAGATCTGTTTACATATCATTATAGAGCCGTTGTGGGAATCATAGGGACAATTTTCTGCATTTTACTCTGGGATATAGTTTGTATTCTTTTAATCAATGTAGGATATCATAAAATAACCGCGTCGCCATATCAAAATTTAAAAAAATGCTGCCGACAGGAACAGGGGCTTCAAGAGATATTAGAGAGAGAATTTGCACAGGCGGAAAATGTTGAGAATAAAGTATGGATTGGAGAAAAATATGTATTTTTCAAGGAAGATTACGAATTTAAAGCCTTCCCTAAAGCCAAAATATGCGATTTAAATAAAAGAAGTATGTCCATACCGCGAGGCAGCATCATATATATGCTTACAGGAAAATGTGGTGAATGTAATTTCACCATATCTTTGTCCGAAAAAGGGGCAGCGTACGTCTATCAAAAATTATATTGAATTACCTGCGTAAAAGTGACTGTTCAAATACTGAAGGAGCAAAATCAGTATCGGATGTTATTCTAACATAAAAAACTTTGTATCTCAAACCTCTTAAAACTTCATTCTCTACAGCTTAATTGAAATAATTCGATTTGCGTAAGATGTATAGAAAACTTGCATATAACAAAATGTCCCAGATAGCTTTCATATGATAGATTCCAACATAAAAAAGCAAACCGACCTCGCCTGAACGGTGAAATCAGTTTGCTTTTTTATTTATACCAAAGGGGATTGGTATTTTAATATAATATACTTTTGTTTCTCTTAGCTTTCCCCAATGTTTATTATTTAATAATAAGAACGATAAATCCGTGAGTCACTATAAATGACGTATTTTCAAGCTTATCCTCAATGCCAAGCTCGTTGAATGCAAGAGCAACCGTATCAGTAAACAACTGCTCGTCAAATTCAGCCGAATTCCAGCGTGTTGCAAATATTCCCGTTTCTGCGGTCACATTATCAAGAATAAGCTGTTTGTATTCTTCCATGCTGTCTGTGGAAAGACCGCTGCTTTCATAGTATTCCTTTGTAGTATCTTCACCGCTGTACTCGTCAACAGCGTCGTCTATCTCAAACAAATTATCCTTAGTGTAGCCGGACTGCTCCGCAAGCTTGCTGTCTGCTTTGTAGAGGAAATACGGTATTCCTGTTGTAACCGCATTGTTTGTGCAGTCGATCTCATACCATTCATCGTCAAGTTTTATCATATTCCATGCGTGAGGGAGATTTCCGTCAAGATATCCAGTGATAACCACACATTCAACGCCGCTCATATCGCACAGAAGTCTGAATGCATATGCATAGGACATACACACGCCTTTTCCGTTAACAAGAATGCCATAGGTGTTGAAAGAATCCTCAAATTCGGACATACCAGCTTTTGTATAATCGCTTCCCTCTGCCGCGGCAAGCGCATCATCATCGTATACGCAGTTTTCAACAAGATAGTTGTAAAGCGCAAATGCCTTGTCCGAGGCGTTCATATCCTCCGAAATATTCTGAGATATTATATCATTTGCCTTTGATACAATTTCCGTCTGCTTTGCAGAGATTGTTTCCTTGTCATAAACATATTCAACAGTAAATGTCATTGTCTGATAATCATACGCATACGCCGATACGCCCAGAACAAACGGGTTCTGATAGTAAACCTTGTTGAATACGTCTACCAGTGTGTAGGGATCCTGAAGTGACGTAAATGCCTCAACGGAAATTTCGCTGTTTCCCTGAACAAGATTAAGCGCAAGCCATTCTTCTTCAGCTGTTTCCGCATTAATATATACTCCTTCAGGAACGTTCTCTACCTCGACTTTATTGCCCTGTTCGATATGCTCCTGCGTGTTATCCTTCTGCTGATTGATAATATCAGATGTATCTCCGCTGTTTTCAGTTGTCTCATCTGGCTTCTCGCCATTGTTCTCACCCGTAGTTTCATCAGGCGTTACAGGTATAATGGTATCTACATCTTTATCGGGAATCTTATTTACATTGTCCTCAGGCTCTGCCGTACCGGCGTCGCTCGAATTATCTATCTCAGTCGGAGCATATCCATTTTCGTCATCGGGAACAACATAGCCTGTGATCGCTGTACCCTCCACCGTGTAATCATACTGGATCCTGTCCATTCCGAAAAGATTTACTCCGTCAACCTTTGTATATGAAACCTTGTGCGTTGAAATACTTCCGTCTATATTGAGCACTTCGACCTCAGAGGGAAAATCTGCCGCTGTTGCATATCTTGCATAAAGAATGTCCGAGTCTTCAGTAAGTACATACGGAAGCTGAAGATCCGACGTAGGTATCGCAGCGCTCACGCCGCTTTCAACTCCGTCTACAACTGCACTGACAAAAAATTCGCCGTATACACAGTAATTCTGACCTATTGTATAAGTATTGGTGTTATTTGTGATCTGCGCAAGACCGTGTCCCTCGCCTGCAAAATCATCGTAACTGCATTCGGTAGTTTCACCCTCGCGGCACATGGTAAGATTTTCATAACCTATTTTTGAACCGTTGAGAGCATAATTGTCCTCTCCCGTATGCAGATTTCCGTCGGTGAGCTGATAAATCCTGTATTTCTCCGCGCCCTCTACAGGTTCCCATTCAAGCCTGAATCTTCCTGTGGAATCTACTACGCCCTTGGCGTTGGGAGCCTGCACCTCGTTTTTGACCGTAAACGGAATGACTATCGGATCTTCAAGCTTTACGGGAGAGTCCGCGTCCATATCGTAATGTATGGCAATATAGTACATCGGAGCATTTCCCCACATATCCACGTTTTCAAATGCATAAGCCGTACTTTGCGATTCCGTTTTAAGAACGGGAGCCATAGGAGCAACCGTAATCGTTGTAATTCCGTCATGAGGTTCCATATCTGCGGTGTAGTAGATCTCGCTTTCCTGCTCGCAAGCAGAGTCTGTATGGACGGAAACATAATCGTACAGATCCAGATCTGCCTCATAACAGTCAAAATTAAAGTCAAAGGCAAAGGATTCTGTCTGCGCAACATTATAAAGAGGCATTATCTCTTTACTGTCATCTACCTCATAAGCAGCCTTTATATCTGCAACAGAAACAGTTGATCCATATGATCTCACATTCTGTGAGACTGTACTGCTTGCTTTATTTCCTGTTCCGCTTCCGGCATTTGAATTTTCAGAAGCCGACGATTCGGACGATTTTGAACAGCCGCTCATTATCAATGCAATCGCACAGATAAAAGCACACGCTCTTTGTAATTTTTTCATAACAATACTCCTTACGAAATTTGATTTTCTTATTTGTTATTTTTAAGCGCTTACATCAATAACACTTTACATCTCAGTAAAAGGTTGCATTTTTTAATATATTTTTTTATTCTGCATAAAGATATTTATTCGTACCTGAAAATTCAATGTATTTGCCGTCGGTAACTATAAGCTTTACAATTTGCCCGTCGGAGAACACAGCCATATAATATGTTTTTTCACCGTCCGGTATACTGTCTGCAGATTTACCTGAAGAGAGCAGATCAAGCAGCAAATCCCTCTGTCCGCTGTCATCCGGCGCCGATGTAAAAACGTTGCTGTCGCTTATTTTAATATAGGAAAGCTCGCCATTGTCTACCTTCTCCAGAAAAAGCTCCGCGCATTGTTCAGCCGTCATATCGTCGTTAAATAACGATGAGGTATTTATAGGTCTTGAAGTTATTGTATCGGTATCGAAATTATCAAATTTATGTTCAATTCCGCTCTTGCTCTGCGACTGTATGCTGTCAGTATTTGCTGAAACAGGCACATGATTTGAGTAACTCATAAATGATAATGCTCCGCAAAGTACCGCTGCGATGCAGGCTGCCGCAGATATTATGATTTTCAAAGGAATTATTTTTCTTCTGCTCCGATAAGCCTGCTCCTGTTCAAGATTATCAGTAAGTCTGGTCAAAAACTCAGCAGAAGGATTGATCTGCTCAATTTCTTTTTTGTACGTATCTTTAATTGTATCAGACATAGCAATTACCTTCCTTTAAAATTTCTTTCAGTTGTTCTCGTCCTCTTGATAGCTGTGATTTTATCGTACCCACAGATTTTCCTGTGACTTCAGATATTTGTTTTAAAGATAATTCCTCAAAATAAAACAGGTGTATAACGGTACGGTATTTTTCGGGCAGCCTGGATACTGCGTCGGCAACGCCGAGGGGTTCATCTTCTTCGTATGTAAGCTCCGCTGCCTCGTCAAGTTCGGCACGGTGTCTGTTATACGCGCTTGATACCAATGATTTTATTGCATTTACCGTAACCTTCAGCAGCCACGCCTTGCGGTGTTCTTCGTCGCGAAAGCTTTTACCGCTGCGAATATATTTCAATAGTACTTCCTGAGTAATATCTTCAGCATCATGCACACTGCACAGTCTGGAATATGCAAGGCGATAAATCATAGCAGAGTACATATCAACAAGCTCTTTTGCCGAAAGCTCTCTGATCGTTTTATTCAAATTAAGCCCTCCAAATTATTCTGTTTCCATATATAACACTCGGCAGACGCCAAAAAGGTTTCATTTATTTTAACTTTTTTTTCAGTTGACCTGTTCAAACGCCGCAGGAATATCAGATTGCTTTTGATCTTGGACAAAGCATGACATCAAAAAGACAAGCTAATGCCGGCTCTGAAAAAAATATCCACATAGGATATATGCTCGAAAATCCGCACACAGATCCTATGTGGACAGGTCGTAAATATACATAAGCACAATTAAACGGCTTGATTTTCTGTGATGATAACTTCTTGTTATAAGACAAATCCCGAATAAGGGTTAGGATTATATCAACAGGAACGATCGCTTATTTTTTATCGTAACTGTTCAAACAGTATGTATATTTTATTCTTTTCAGCAAGTCCGTCCGAAAATGCAGTTGCTCCTCCTGCCGCAGTACCAAGCCTGAGAGCGTGTTCATAATCTCCCTCCATACAGCCTGCAATAAATCCTGCAACCATTGAATCTCCCGCCCCTACGGAGTTTTTTACCGTTCCTCTGCAAACTCCGCAGATGTGAATCATGTCGTTTTCATCGACAAGAACCGCGCCGTCGCCCGCCATGGAAACAAGTACGTTTACAGCCCCCATTTCTTTGAGTCTTCTTGCATATTTTATAATTTCATCCACGCTTGTCAAAGTTACTCCGAACATCTCTCCAAGCTCATTATCATTCGGTTTTACAAGAAACGGCTTATATTTCAGCACATTTAAAAGAAGATCTTTTGCGGCGTCAACTACTGTTCTGATTTGCTTATCCGAAAGATATGCAAGAATTTTCTCGTAAATATCGGAAGGCAGCGAGCTAGGAATACTTCCCGCAAGTACAAGCGTATCGCCGTTATCGAGCTTATCGAGCTTTTTGTAAAGCTCTCCGAGCGCCTCATCGTCGATCTCGGGACCGCGGCCGTTCAACTCTGTTTCCTTATCTGACTTGATCTTTACATTTATTCTGGAAAAACCTCTGTTCAGATGAACAAAATCTGTTTCCACGTTTTTATTACCGACGCCCTCCTCAATAGCTCTGCCTGTAAATCCTGCGACAAAGCCCAGCGCTTTTGATTTTATGCCCAGCTCACCAAGAACAAGCGAAACATTAATACCTTTACCTCCGAAATATATCTCCTCGGACGCACATCGGTTTATACTGCCTTCCTTCATTTCGTTGGTATGAACCACATAATCTATTGCAGGATTAAACGTAACTGTATATATCAATTATAAAACCTCCATGACCGACGCTGTCTGTAAAGCGTTCTTAACCGATTATAAATTGCTTATGATGTACAGTATATCATAGAATTGTGTATCTGTCAAACGGAAACAATCCATATCCGCTCAGTTTATTAACAGCAAAAACGGACGAATCGTATTCGCCCGTTTTTGCTGAAATTTAATTTGCTGTTTCTTGTATATTCATTGACCTATTCAATAATATCGACTATTTCCCCTATGTACATTCTGTGCGGAGCTTCTTCGGTATAGTATGTATTGACAACGTCCTGTGGAATTTCTTCCAGCTTTAAATCGTCCTTGTAGATTTTCCGGCATACAAGAGTTAGTTCAGCCTGTTCAAAACCGATTCCCTTTTCCAGCACCTTTGGCGTAAGAGACGTCAGCGCGATTTTATCTCCGTCCCTGCCGGATCTGTATCCCAATATTCCCAAATCCTTCTTATATTTCTCATGAAAAAACGTAATTGTAAAATACTCGTTTTCTTCAATATATTTATATGTGTAGCGAATAGGCTTTACATAAATAGTAGCCACACGCCTGCCCGCCGAAGGGGTTCCCCATAGTGAGCCTATACTGCCCCAACTGATCGTCATAGTGTTGAAGTTATCCGGTGTTCCCGCTGTTACAAGCCCCCAATGATTATTAAACAGTCTGAAAAAATCTATATTAAGATCCTTCATGTGATACTCCTTTCCAATATATCATGCCAATTTCCTCTCTGCATACACATACAGAGAGGAAACTTTTTTACCCAAAACTATCATTCAATTCCAAGAATAGACGCTGCCGTATCATGCAGAACTTTCTTCTCGATATCTGCGGGAAGCTTCCAGTCGCGAACGCTTTGAATACCTTGCCCGATAGGACCCAATGGATAGGACGAGGCAAAAATAACATTATCGGTTGCCATATAAAGAGCTCCCTGTCTGAGTATGTCCGCTCCAACGCCTCTTGTTCCGTCAAAATCAGCTGTAAGATAAAGATTACGGTGCTTGAAGGTAAGAGCAACCATTTCGTTTAGCCACGGCCAGCCTGCATGGGCAGCAATATACTTGAGCTTAGGGTGCCTTGTAAGCAGTCTGTCGATCTGAGCCGGAATAGTATTGTCAATGTGTGGTCCTACCCAGCCGCTTACTGTTGTCATCAACGGTATGTTATTCTCCTCGAGCTTAGCGAAAATAGCCTCGTTCCTCTCGTCGTCAAATTTATAATCGTTTCCTCCGCCGGGTTCCATAGATGCGCCCTGACCTCTGCCGTTGATGATCTGCTTGTCGATAATCTCAAGAGCTTCCTCTGTGTTTGCAGCATCAAGAAATGGGAAAATAATGAACTTGTCAGGTGCGATATCCAGAAGTTCAAAAAGCTCCTCATTTGTTGTACCGTAAGCTCCGCGTCCCGGAATGACGGCTTTTTCAATACCTTCCTCCTCCAGCTCTTTAAGCAGAGATTCTACAGTTCTCTCGTTCATAGACTCGCTTTTCTCATAACCGTACATCTTCATAAAAAGGCTGATAGCTCCGTCGCTGAACTTTTCATAATGCTTGTAGATCGGTCTTACTCTGAAATCAATAATACCCATAATTCAATACTCCTTTTCAATTTAATTATTACTGATAATATTATTTATGATACTGCCGTCGTAAAGTGTTGATATATCATCAACCTCGCTTGGCAGAATATCATTAGCTTTAAGAAAATCATATGTTACCTGAATGTTATCAATATCCGCATCGTCAAATGCCATCTGTATCGTGCCGCCGCTGTTGGCAAGACCAACGGTTTCAATATCGGTATCAAGAAAGTCTGCAACGAGCTGATTACCCTCGTCAACATTTTCATTGTACCATTCGTTCGCCTTATACAACGCCTCTACAAACTTCTCAGCGATCTCAGGATTATTCTCTATAAACGATTTTGTCATTGTAAGATATGCATAATTCGGATGAGCGCTCAAATCGTCGATACGTGTTGCGATCTGTTCGTCCTGTACAAGATTGGCAAAATAATTATAGCTTGTGCTGAGCGTCGCATCAATTTCATTGCTTTTAAACGCTGCTATTATTTCGTCGGTATTGGATAGATTCACCAATTCAACATCATCTTCAGTCAGACCGTAATCCGCTAAATATAGATCTAGTATCTTCTGACCTGCCTGACCTAGCCCTATGGCAATCTTTTTGCCTTTTAGGTCAGCAACGGATTCAATGCCTAAATCATTATGCACCACAATTCCTCCGCCGGAATCCACAGCGACTATTCTTGAAAGGATCACTGTTTCATTACCGTTTAAAATACCTGACAGAGCAGGCTGATCTCCTATTCCGTGGGCGACGTCAAGCTCGCCTGCCAGAAAAGATTCATTGAGAGCGGGTCCTGCGCCCGAAAAGTAATCGTACTCTACCTCGACATCCAATCCTTCAAATGCTTCATCGAAAAATCCCTTTTCTTTTGCAATGGCAAGCTGTGTCTGATACTGCGCAGAGTTAAAATATCCAACGCGGATAACGGTTTTTCCGCCGCTGCCGGAGACATCTGAGTCAGAACTGCTAGAACCGCAGCCTGCAAGCGCCATTCCCAAAGCTGCCGCAGTTATTGCCGCTAAAAATCTTTTCTTGATTTTCATAATACATTCCTCCTGATTATTATTTATCTTATCGCTTAAGCGAAAGTTAACGGATTTACTTTTAAATATAGTATTCGATCTCAATATCCGAGCCTTTGAAAAATTCCTTGTATATCTTTTGCCTGATCTTAATAAAATCAGAGCTGCTTCTGTCACGAGGACGGAACATATTTACAGGAATGATTTCCTTGATCTCTCCGGGACGGCTTGACAAAACAATAATTCTGTCGCTGAGGAATATTGCCTCGTCGATATCGTGAGTGACCAGTATCATGGTCTTTCTTTCCGCTTCCCATATTTTCAGGACCTCATTCTGCATCGTGATCCTTGTTAGAGCGTCCAATGCGCCGAAGGGTTCGTCAAGCAAAAGAATATCCGGACTGTTTACAAGTGCGCGTGCTATACTTACCCTTTGCTGCATGCCGCCTGACAGTTGCTTCGGAATAGCTTTTTCAAAGCCTTCAAGACCTACCAGCTTGATCATCTTTTTCACAGATTCCTGCTTTTCTTTTTTATTAAGCTTTGAGGTAATTCCGAATTCTATGTTTTTCTCAACAGTAAGCCACGGAAAAAGACGCGCCTCCTGGAATGCCATTCCGACAAGAATATCCTTAGTTTCTGCCTGAACGCCTTCATTCAGAATTATCTCGCCCTCGGTAACTCCCTCAAGCCCTATTATCATTTTAAGCAGAGTACTTTTTCCGCATCCGCTTGCTCCGACAATGCTTATGAACTCTCCCTTTTTAATATCGACATTTATATCGCTGAGAGCGCGCATTTCGGAATTTTCCAAGGGAAATACCTTACCGACATGCTTAAGCTCAAGACTTTTTGTTTCTGAACTGCTTTCCATTGATAATGCCCCCTTATTCAGCCGAGTTCCATTTTAGAACATGCTTTTGTATTTTTAATATTACTGTATCTATAAGCAGTCCGATAACGCCGATCACAAATACTCCTACCAGAACATCCGCAGGATTGGAAACTGTTCTGGCGTATGTGATCATAAATCCTATACCCTTGCTTGCTGCGATCATTTCCGCCGCAACTACGCATGACCAAGCAGTTCCCATGCCAAGACGTATACCGGTAAATACTGCCGGCAAAGCCGACGGAAAAATTACTTTTATAATTACTGTCAGTCTGTCTTTTTTTAATATCCTTGCTACTTCAAGCAGTTTAGGGTCAACCGATTGGATACCATGTATCGTATTCAGCAAAACTGACCAGAAGGTTCCAAGCATAATAAGAGATACCTTTGTTTCTTCACCGATGCCAAGCCAAAGGATAAGCAGCGGTATCCATGCTATCATTGGAACAGGACGAAGAATTCCTACCAAAGAACCGAAAAAACGGTTGAGAAATTTTGAAAATCCCATTATCGTTCCAAATACTATTCCTAATACTGCTCCCAGCAAGAAACCCTTTGCAACTCTGCTTATACTAATAATGATATGAGACTGAAGCTTTTCGCTTTTTATAAGATCGACTGCTTCCTGAACAACATCTGTAAAAGACGGAAGTATAGATTTGCTTATCCAGCCCTTTTCACTGCTTAATTGCCAGATCGCAATAAGAAGTACAGGAGCCAGCAGGCTGATGATAATATTTTTTACTGATATTTTCGGTTTTTTTATTTTCATATAAACTCTCCTCAAAGTAAAATACATAAAACCAATCAGAATAGTATGATTTATCTGTTGCTTATATTATAAAATATATCGTCCAAATAATCAAGACAAAATACTGAAAACGTTGTCAAGGATTTTGACTAAAATCTCACTGCACATAAAATAGTTATCCGTTCCTATACTTTTTTATTAAACAATGCGTATGTTATTTTACTTTTTCTGTTGATTTTTCTGTCAAAAGCGTAGTTGAGTCAAAGCTTCGCCGTTTTTGTCTGACAACGTTATCAATGCGTATTTATTGGCATATCCTAATATTAGCGAGTATCATCTTTGTATCGTCATGCGTATTTTAATGACAACGTTTTCTAAGCAAATAAAAAAAAAGAGACTCGATGAGTCTCTTTTATATAATGTATTCACAGCCTTCCATAGCGTTTACGTTGGTACAGCTACCGCGTACGACCAGCGCAGCGTCAAGCTGCATCTTTACGATCGTCTTATGAAATCCCTTGATTCTGTTTATGAGGATTTCGATCGCAAACATAGCCATTTCATCTTTGGGTAATCTTACCGTCGTCAGCATAGGAGACGTATACTGCGCTTCCTCAATATCATCATTGGAAATGATCGACGGAACAAAGCTTCTGTTTTTGTACTTTTCAAGACACCTCAGCATTCCGATAGCAATTACGTCGTTTACACAATATATTGCAGTCGGAATATCGTCTTTGCGCATAATTTCTTCCATAATTCTATAGCCGTATTCTTCTCCGAATTTTATGTGGTATATGTACTCCGGATTAAGATCTATATTGTGAGACATAAGCGTGTGGGCATAACCGTTAAATTTTGATCCGCTGAAATTTCCGCCGACGTAACCGATTTTTCTGTGCCCTAAATCAAACAGGTAATTTACCGACATTTCCGAAACCCTGAATGTATCGCAGATCACTTCGTCTATCTGATAATTTACTGAGGTTCTCGTTATTGAAACGAGGTTCCTACAGTATTTGCTTAATTCTTTAATGATAAGCGAACTGCACTTGCCGATAATAACAACACCGTCATCTTTGCGGCTGTAAACAGAATCCAACTCCCTGACAAGCGTATCTGCTCCTAAAATCCTGCACCTCTCGTCGGTATAAAACACAGGTCTTATCCATATATTGGAAAGAATGCAATTATTTTTTCGTATTTCTATTTCAACCATACGCTGAACCTCATCAAAAAAAGAGTCGGTTTTTGAATATTCGGGATATGTAACAATTATACTGATATAATACATTTTTTTATCATTGATTCTGCCGAATTTTAAATTTCTTGCCGATTCGTTCGGTATATACCCCTGTTCTCTTGCAGCCCTGATAATTCTTTCTCTTATTTCATCCGAAGCACATTTATAATCAGGCTTATTTAACACGCGAGATACAGTAGACATAGAATATCCGGTAGCTTCTGCGATCTTTTTAATAGACATATTTTATTACTCCTTTTGTCTATTTTTCATATCGAATTGGTATGATTTTAATTATATCATATTTGACAAGTAAAGTCAACGCCATTTTATGATTATTTACATATAAAAACACACCGCAGATTTCATTCTCTGCAGTGCATTTGTGACTGTATATGATCGCAAGGACATGATTTATACGCATATTTTCAAGCTTTCGATTACTTTTTTTATATCCGAGTCAATACAAATCGCTCTGTCAGCAATCTCATTGGGACAAAACGCTTCACCGTAATTAATACAAGCATAAATCGCTTTAGGATTTTTTGCTGTCATACGCCAGAACGGATATTTGATAATTCCGGGAGTGTTGGCGCCCACGCCAAGTTCAAGATACAGCATATGCAGATTTTCATGTCTGCGGATAAAATCATTGTATCTGTCGTTTGCTTTGTACCAGCCCTCGTCCTGCACAAAGGTGTTGTCAGCACGCAGATTTGTCGTCATTGGTCTGCCGCATTTCGGACATAGGGGTATCAGTTCGCTTGGAATTTTCATTTCCTTTTGTTCGGTATACATTCTGCGTATATGTTCCTCGTTGTCAAAGGTTTCCTGACAGCACGGCTTTGAGCATTGAAATAAACCATAATCGCCCTGAGTATAAAACAAACGTTTTTTGTCAAATCCCGCCAACTGAAACTGATGATCAACGTTTGTGGTCAGCACAAAATAGTCCTTGTCTTTTACAAGCTCAAGCAGATCTGTGTAGGGCTTTCCGGCAGGAATATCATAGCGGTTAACAAAAATATGCCTTGACCACCAGCCCCAGTATTCCTCAAGCGTTTCAAACGGATAAAATCCGCCCGAATATATGTCAGTAATTCCGTATTTATCATGGAAATCAGAAAAATATTTCATAAAACGCTCTCCTGAATATGTCAGTCCTGCGGCAGTAGACAATCCCGCTCCTGCGCCTATGAGAACAGCGTCTGCGGTCTCAAGCTCTTTTTTCAATCGTTTTATTTTATCTGAGTAATTTCCGATAGATCTCGTAATCTTTCTGCTTAAAAACATTAAATATCACCTTTATTTCATTATTTATCTGAAATTCCCTAACTGTTCTGACTGCGATCTCAGCCGCTTTTTCATTTGGGAAACGAAATTCCCCCGTTGAAATGCAGCAAAAAGCTATACTATTGATTTGATTTCGTACAGCATTTTCAAGACAGGATATATAACAGTTTTCCAGCTGCCTGCAATGATCTCCTGTAAGCCTGCCTCCGACTATCGGTCCTACCGTATGAATAATATGATCGCAGGGCAGATTGTACGCCGCTGTTATCTTTGCTTGCCCGGTAGGCTCTTCATAGCCTTGTTTTTCCATGATTGCAGCACATTCCAGCCTAAGCTGAACACCTGCAAAGGTGTGAATGGCATTGTCAATGCAGGCGTGACATGGGCAATAACAGCCGGTCATTCCCGAGTTGGCTGCGTTTACAATCGCACCGCATTTCAAAGTAGTTATGTCGCCTTTCCAAAGATAAATATTATTATCTGCCGGTTGTAAATCCTCAATGTCGGTGATTCCCTTTCCTACGATCTCCTCGCGCAGAAATTCGTCCTGAACCGTAAGAAAATCAGTGCTGATCGTTTTCGGCTGGCGTATATTCACCAAGCTGCGAAAAAGATTGAATCGCTCCTTTTTATCCGAAGGGATACGCACATCTGCATACTTCGGATTTTCGTCAATCAGATATTTAATTAAATAAATCAGCTTTTCATTATGTGTCATATTTATCCTCTTTTCTCTATCGCACGAACCGGACATATATCAAAGCAATTTCCGCAGTGCAGACAATTTTCCTGTTTTATTATAACTGGCTTTCGGTAAATGTCAATGCACTTCTGCGGACATTTTGAATAACAGAATTTGCAGCCGATACGCCTGTCTGTGACAAAATAACCTTCGCTTATTTCCTCTGCTCCGCCGAAAGCAAAATGTGCGCGCTCCACTGGTTTTTTAGACAGGTCAAACCATTCTCCTGTGCCCTCAAAGATATTGAACACGGTCAGCGCCGTCCTTGACTGTTCAGTAGGATAGATGTCATTCATGTAGGGATTTTTCTCAAACAGCAGCGAGAGCATGGCTCCGCCTGTCTCTTTTGTTTTTCCCCTGACTGACACTGCGGTGCAGGACATTGTATCCGTACCCTTGATCCCTGTGAGCGATATATATTTTCTTTTAATAAGTCGATCGTAAAACCCCTTGCCCTTTGCAGTAAGAAAATACAGTCCATTGTCATCGGCATACATCATATCTATAGCGCAGGTGATAGGCAGTCCGTTATCATCAACAGTCGCAGCTACCGTTGAATGTATCTCATTTACTATAAAATACAGATAATCATTTGCTGTCATACGATACCTCCTGACGCAGAATGTTAAAGCAATGCCGCACAAAGACCATATTCCGTCTTTATGCGGCGTAACTTTTAAAAGTGTTGATCAAAGTGTAAACTCCTTAGGAGGATTGCCGCTGAAATCTGCGATAACTGCTTTTGCGTCGGCAAGATAAAATACTTCAAAAACAGGGTTATCAGGAGTCTGATAGTTTCCCTTTACTATCGGATTTTCCAGAGCCGCAGCCTTGATATCCTTATCGTCAACAAATACAGCCTTTCCGCTGATACGGATCCATGCAAATTCCGGTGAAGAAATACAAATCTCAATATTGGGATTTGCCTGCATATCCTTGTAAACATCCTTCTGATTTCCTGTGTTGAACCAAAGCTTGCCTTCCTTTTCAAAGCTGAACATAAACGGACGGCACTTTGCCTTTCCGTCTCTGCCTACGGTTGCAAGATACTGCACGGGATTTGCCTGTAAAAACTGTACTACCTCATTCATGATAATTCCTCCGATCAATTATTGTTTAATTAATTGTAACTCTTGTTGTTACAATTATAGTGTATCACAGCATGATTGTAATGTCAATAGTTACAACAGTATTTTTTGTAAACAATTAATGAACAAAAAATCCGTATCCTAAAATATAGAATACGGATTAATCGGATTTTTTATTCATCCTACGCCTTAATAATTATTTTTGAGTATGATATAGCATATTCAGGCGTGAGATCAATAATTAAGAATCAAGGCACTCATTGACCCATTCAATAAAGTTCTCAGTTGAGCTGCCTGTACGCTCTGCTTCGACATGAGCCTGTCCCCAGACAGTTTCAAAATCAACATCAGCTCCGTAATTCTCCAATGCAAGGGCAAGGTTGACTTCCGTATTGAGAGCGGTATCTCCTTGATTGATTCCGGTACGGATCCTCCAGTACTTCGCAACATTAGCGGTCTGATAGCCCTCGTAATAATCGGACAGATAGTACATTGGATTATACATATTCAAACGGTAATCCACTGTATTGCCAAGAGCATCGGTTCTTTCAAGGTCTGCGGCATATGCTTCACCGTATTCAGTATCCTTCAGAAGCTCCGCCATTACAGCGTCAAAATGCGCTCCTGAGCCGTCTCCATAACCGAACAATGTGTTTTCACCCTGAGATGTTTCAAGATCGTCAAAGGCTCCCACGTTCTTCGACGCATTCTTGCATGCTTTTACAAAATCGGCAATGCTTGTTATTTCAGCCGTATTTGTTTCACTGTCGTATGTTACCCACTCGCCGTCGGCGTTAAGTGCGTCGATATAGTCCTGAGCCGTTTCGTAGGTTCCGTCCAGTGAAACTCCGCTTGATGAAGTATCGTTACGGTTGATATCGTCTCTTGCATAAAACTCATTTTCATCTATATCCTCAGTAAGATCAATATCATCCTTGAATTTTACGCCTTTTTCTCCTGCGGCAAAATCGCCGTCCTCTAAGTCAGGAAGATCTCCGTCACCGATATCAGGCAATTCGCCGTCTCCGCGGTCGGGAAGTGTGCCGTCTTTAAGGTCACCCAAGTCTCCCAAATCACCGAAATCGCCTCTGCCTCCGGTCATTCCGCCCTTGCCGCCTGAACTTCCTGCTGAATATGGGAACTGCGTATCCTCAAGGAAGTTGTTGAGCGATCTCTCTATTACTTCCTTGAGATAATCGTAATAGCTGCCTGCCTGATAAATTCCGTCCTCCGATTCGGTGAGTGTAAGCACATTTCCCTCCTCATCTGTAAGACCTAGTTCGTTAATATACTCTGCAAAAGCCTGAGCCATTCCGTCAGAGAGCTTTTGCTCGTCCTCGTCCAGATCGGTTCTTGTTACGCCCATATTCCATTCATATGCCTCGTTCGCATAGTCGAGATTTGTGATCGGGCACCAACACATAGATCCTGCAACTGCGTCGCTTACTCCCTGAACTGCACCGATTTCTTCAAGATACGGCGTGTACAGCTCGCTGTCACCAGTAGCTCCAACCAACGCGCTCTGCGCTCCGCCGCCGCTCATACCGAAAGTGAAAATCCTGTCCATGCTGCCCGGAACATTGCCTTCGTTGTATCTTAGATATCTTATCGCAGCCTTTAAATCGGTAACTCCGGCAGGAGCTCCTGCGTCTCTGCCGCGGCAGCCAGCGTTAAAGTAAATAAAACCCGCATCCGTATAATCCGAAACTCCGTTAACATATCCTGTAGGCGCCGCCATAGCAGAATATCCCGGAGTATCAACGGGAATAACTATCGGAGCAGTTTCAGCAGTATAATTGCCTACTGTTCCAACGGTGTTGATCTCACATGTAAATGTTCCGTCACCGTTGTCGGTAGCCGTCATGTAATCTCCGGGCACAAATATTCCCAGTGTTTCATAGGTCTCGTCCGCAGGACTTTCGCAGTAGGAAATACCTATCTGCCAGTATACGTTATCCTCCTCGTTATACTGCCATTTAGTGTTATCGATCTTATCGAGATTTGTCACCGCTTCCTCCTCCTGTCCGCCAATATCATCAGACGATGTCTGTTCTGTCGATGAAACTGTCGTATCACTTGCAGACGAGTTGCTTTCGGATATCGACGAGTCTGCCGAGTTTGCACAGCCGGTCTGTAAAATTGTCAGAACAACTGCGATTGCAATAATCTTTGATTTGTAGCTCATAATGGAATGATCCTTTCATCGTTTTAACCTGAAGTTTTCAGATTTCCATTATATATTATATGCATTTATTGTAACTACTGTGGTTACAATGTGAAAATTAGAAGAAATATTTTCTAAAGAGATAATTTTTATTTGATCCTTTCTCGTAATACTAATATAATATGGTTTTTAGGCTTCCAAATCAAATTCAATAACATCACCGGATACTGCGTCAATACTGTATTCGTACTCTTTGCCTTCGCAGTAGAACGAAATTTCATACTCCGCCGCTCCGTCGTCGTTTTCCAGCTTCGCCTTGGAAAATTGGACATCCGTTTCGGTCAGTCCGGCATGTTCAAGAGCTATCTCCTTTGCTCTGTCAACGCCGATGTATTCAGCATTTCCGATGTTTTCTCCCGATTTTACGCGGAATGTTTCCACACTTTTTTCTTTTACAGTTCCGTCGCCTGCATTTATCTCATAATCGTATTCTGAAACGGCAGTATAAAATTCAACGTCGTATACCTTTACAAAATCATCGGTATCCAGCTTGACTTTAGTAAACGTCACCTCTGCATCTGTCAGGTTTGCGTCGGCAAGAGCAGCCGCTTTTGCCTGCTCCTCTGAAATAACCTCGCTCACATTGTAAGGATCCGCCGCAGAATCGTTTTTTGTTTGAGCTGACTTGACGTCTTCACTATTTACGCGAGCTTCCTGATCAGTTTCGGAAGAAGATACAGTATTATTATCCGAGTAGACAGCTTTCTCTGTCGGATTTTTTGAAACATCACCGTCAATATCCCGTGAAATTATACCGCCGTCCTTTGCCTGAATGGTATATTCGTATTCCGTTCCGCTGCTGTAAAAATCTATCTCATAACAAAATCTTCCGTCATCAAAATCAAGCTTGACGCGCAACCCTGATACGTCGGATTCGTTCAGCGCTGCATCACTTAAAGCAATATTTTTTGCCTCATCCTTTCCTATAAGAGTGCTTTTTATCACAACTGCGCTTATAGCAGCCGCTGCCGCCAAAACTATGATCAATATAAGTATAGTTGATATAACTGCTTTTTTAGGCGTACTGAATAAATTTCTGATTTTTTTCATAATGAACAACTCCTTTCATCGTTGTGTCTACATTATAAAGCACAAAGATTAAAGGAACATTAGAACATATCAATTTTTTTCACAGCACGGTAAATGCACCGAAAATTCACTGCCTTCTCCTACTGCAGAGGTAACCTCGACATATCCTCCGTGATATTCGGTTATATCTCTTACCATTGCCAGACCAAGTCCGGTTCCCTCAGTATTGCGGGACAAGTCCGCTCTGTAAAAACGTTCAAAAATTTTACTATGCTGATTGCGTGGAATGCCGATGCCGTTATCCTTCACCTTAAGAAGTATCTCGCCGCACCTTTCCAGAGTAACTTTAATCTCACCGTTCTGTTTTCCGTATCTGTAAGCATTGCTTATGAGGTTTGTAAGTAATCGGGTAAGCAGCGTACGGTTCCCAACAATATGCACATCGTTCTCGGTATTCCATTCAAGCGCAATATTCTTATCTTTTATAAGCGACATATCACCGCATACATCATTAACAAGCTCTGTAAAATCAAGCTTTTCTATAGGATAACTTTCACGGCTCTGCTCCATACGCGCAAAGCACAGCATATCCTCTATAAGCACAGACATCTTTCTTCCCTGCCGCTGAATTACCATAAGCGCTTCCTCATATTCCTCAACTGCTCTGGGTTTCTCCAATGTATACTCACATTGAGCCATTATCACTGACATAGGAGTCCGCAGCTCGTGAGAAGCGTCCGAGGTAAACTGACGCTCGTTCTTAAAAGCTTCATCCAGCCGGCTGAACATCTCGTCAAAAACGTTTGCCAACCGATGAAGCTCGTCGTTTCCTTTCCCAAGATCTATACGCTTGTTTAAGTCGCTGCCCTGACTTATCTGTTCCGCCGCTTCCGCAATTTTATTAACAGGTCTGAGCGTCCTGCCCGCTATCCAATATCCGCCTATAACTGCAAATAAAAACAGTATAGGTAAAGCGACTGCTGAAATCCTGATTACCGAGGCGAGCTGCTGAGTACCCTGATTTTCCGATACTATTCCCCTCAGCCAAAGCTCCTCCGTTCCCTCTGTAGTAAGCTTACAGTCAAATACATAGTAGAGAATGCCGTCAGCTTTTATTTTATGAAGCGCTCTGTCCGAAAATTCTAAGTCAGCCGTTGTTACTGTCAACGGATTTTCACCGTAAAGCATTTTTCCGTCACTTTGATAAAGCGCCGTATATACTCCGTTGACATTATCCAGAAAATCGTCGTCTATTTCCAGATACCCACCCTTATAAGAAATATACTGATCGTTATCATGATCGGATTCTACATCGCGTATGCGTTCAAAAAATTCAACTTCGTCAACATTATCCTCAACAGTTTCGATAAGATTATCCCGTATATTTTTCTGCATTACCGAGCGGTTTGCCCACAGAATGATACCGAAGGTCATTACAATAATAAAAAGCATTATCGCTGAAAACCATATGGTTATTTTTAGTTTAACAGATAAATTTTTCATTGTTTTTCCTTCAGCACATATCCGCTTCCCCGTACCGTGTGGATCAGCTTATCAGTATGTCCGCCGTCTATTTTCTTCCTTAGATAGCTGATATATACATCAACCACGTTTGTTCCGCCCTCATAGTCAAAATTCCAGATATGATTTTCTATTTTCTCTCTTGAAAGCACTATGCCTTGGTTGCGCATAAGGTATTCCAGCAAATTATACTCCTTTGCAGACAGGCTTATTTCACGTTCTCCCCGTCTGACCATATGCGAAGCGGTATCAAGAGTTAAATCCCCTGCTGTAAGAATATTGTCTGTCATTCCGAATTTTTTTCTTGTCATGGCTCTCAAGCGAGCTGCAAGCTCCTCAAATGAAAAGGGCTTTACAAGATAATCGTCCGCACCGCTGTCAAGTCCCCTTACCTTATCCGAAACTGAGTCCTTTGCCGTCAGAAACAGCACAGGTACCTGCCTTCCGTTTTGTCTTAGATAACGCAAAACGCCAAAACCGTCTACTTTCGGCATCATTATATCTAAAATTACAGCGTCATAGTCGGCGGCTTCAATATAATCTATCGCCTCTCTGCCGTCAAAGCAGCTATCGACGGAATAACCGTCAGAGGTAAGCTTTCGTGTAATAATCATATTTAAGTCACATTCATCTTCTGCCAGTAAAATACGCACTTTCATCAACCCCTTAATAAACTCGGACAAACGTTTTATGATATAATATTATATCATAAAATCCTTCGGCTTGCAAGTATGCATCGATAAGGATTGCAGCTATTTCAAATAATGAAGCATATTTTCAGGCAGTGTTATGTATAGTAACCGTATTTTCTGAGGCTTCAAATTAATCTGTCTTATAACCCGTAAATCTCCAAGCCGACACACCCGCTAGGATCATAAAATACACGAACAAGACCGTAACGATTTCCGAAGCATCCATTATCTGTATATAGCTAATACTACTTAACAACACCTTTTTGTCACAAATCGCAGCAAACATATATGGAGCTGCATCAGGCAAGTAAATTGAAAAAGCAGACATAATAATTATGATCGCTGCAGAAGCCGTTATATATTTCTTCATGGAGCATACTGTACGAGCTATCAGCACAAAAATACTATAGCAAATATATAGTGAAAGCAGTTGAGTTACATATAGCCATACTATCGTTTTTCCGACAGTAAGATTTATATGTGAAAAAATAAAGTACGTCACGCTCTGTATAGCAGCATTTAAATATCCTGCTGACAGATATCCGCTTAATAATAAATCTGCAGCGAAATTAATGCTGTAAATCAAAAAAATAAATCCTGCCATTACTGTTTCTCTGGATCTATAAAAACGTTTAGATTCTCTGGAAACATTGATCACAAGGTGCAGTCTTTTCTCATAGCTGTCAGCTATAAATACTCCTGTTATCAATAGTACCAATATGGGCATAATATTCCATGACTGCAAATCAAGAAATTTGAGAAACGGCTCATCGTTAATTACCGTAGGTTTATCAAGAGAAGCATACAGCCTTGAATTTTCGCTTAAATCGCTTGGCATATATGCGTCAACAAGCCCCTTCCCTGTTTTGGTATAGTTTATTACTCCGTTAAGTATATAACAGTATCTTAGCTTATCCTCATAACGGCTTATCGCATTATTCATTTCCTCATTAATATTTTGGTAAGACTGTATACGGTAATTGAAAATATATTCGTACCTTTCTTCAAGCGACATTCCGTCTGTATTTTCTAACAGCTGAGTATAGTATTCTGTCTCTTTTTCCGTCATATAATTTATCGCCGTATTATTCTGCCAGCGATATACTGTTACAACCTTTATTACTCCCGCTGTCAATATGCAGAAAAAAACTACAAAAATGTATTTCGTAAAAAACCTTTTGATCTGGTATCCGTACATCATATTCCCCGCTTTCCCGATATAGCATAGACTATCCCTGTGAGCGCAGCAGCGCTGAAAAGAATTATCGGTATATACAGATAATAAATTTTTACAGGTACGCTAAAAACGCTTACATAGTTTATATCGTTTGTCATGCTGATAAAATTGCAGGTAAAGATCATGCCAAAACGACTTTCAGATAATTTGACATTAGAGCCTATAATCCTGAAAAGTATTATAGGTAAAAGTGAAAACAAGCCCGCTATAATCGTTTTTCTTCCGATCATCGATATTAGCATAATAATAGAAGAAATAAACAATGCATACAACATTTTGAAAATAAACAGCAAAAAAATATATCCGCCTACGGTGAGATTTTCGCTGCTAAGTTCAAATCCGTTTAAATATTGAATCGGGGCTGATAAAAGCGCACTATCTTTATTTAAAATCAACATTACAATTACTGCGGACAGATAGCAGATCGCGGTAAAAACCATAATAACAGCATAACTTGTGATGATTTTATTCAGGGTGAATTTACGCGCGCCTGTTTTTGTAATAGCAAAACTTCTGAAACGTCCGCTTTGTATTTCAGAAGAAAATATATAAAACAACAATATATAAAAGCCAAATTCAAGTACGATTTCTCCTGACATATATTCAATAAAAGAATTTGCGGCCCTTGTATCGGTAAATTCGGTTTTGGCGTCTTCGTAAGAAACCACTTCGGTATAGTCGCGGATCAGCTTTTCCGACAAAGCGAGCGAATATTTATCCTTAACTCCTCTGCGCGCATTTCTCGTGTAGCCCTCCATACGCTCCTCTATCATTTTTTTACTGTTATGCTGTGCTTCGATCTGAGTAATCATGATCGACAGCATACGGCTGTCATCAAGACGCGTATCACAGTATTCACCCTGCTCAGTTGACGGCTCAAACAGCTTTTCGACAAGTTCATTGGGAATTACAGCAGGAGGTTTTCCGGGGATCTGATTATCGCTTACATAATTGTTGATCTCCTCTATAACCTCGTTGCTGTCGCTTTGAGATCGTGCCAGCTTTTCCGAAACGCTTTCATACACATCATTGCTTTCCGAAAAGCTTTTTAATGCCTCTGTATATTCACTGTATTCATACATACTTTTGCATGAACTGATTAAAAAAACTGCCGAAATCACAGATAACAGAATACTTATGATAAGCGTTCTGCCAAGTTCTTTTTTCAGCATGAAACCGAAAATTCTCATGTCGGACCACCGCCGATTTCCGCAAAAATATTTTTATCAAGCTGTCCGCAGAAGTATAAGTCGTTAAGCGTAGGCTCGCTTATTACAGCATGCCGCGTAGGTCTTATTTTGGAGATCGTTTTGGACTTTGTATCCTCAAAATAAATTTTTTCATAGGGTAATTCAGAAATATCCTCTTTGGGAATATCCCACACCATACCTCTGATTTTTTCGCATAAGTGCTCCGGTCTATCATTAGCTACTACCGAGCCTTTGTTTAGAAGGACAATACTGTCGCATATAGTATCGATATCCGAAACTATATGCGTTGATATTATAATAATACTTTTCTCTTTCATTTTCATCATGATACGCTTAAACTGCTCTCGCTCAAAGGGATCAAGACCTGCCGACGGTTCGTCAAATATAAGGATTTCGGGAGAATTAAGAATAGTTTGTGCTATTGCAAGCCGCTGCTTCATACCTCCCGAAAACGACTTTATCTTATCGTTCAGATTTTCCGAAAGATTAACAAGTTTGAGCACACGGTCGATCTCACTGTCGATCCTATCTTTATCCATACCCTTCAGCAATGCGGAAAATTCAAGAAAGTCGTGAGCGGTATAGCTTGGGTAAAAAGGCTGATACTGAAACTGAAAACCAAGTTTTTCTCTGTACCGTTCACCCATTTTGAAAACGTCCTGTTCGTTATATGTAACGTCTCCTCCTGTTTTGGGGATAACCCCCGAAATACAGTTCATAATAGTTGTTTTTCCTGCACCGTTAGGTCCAAGCAACGCGTTTATACCTGTTGTGAATTCGCAGGATATACCGCTGAGCGCTTGCTTTTTTCCGTATTTCTTAGACAGATTGTCGATCCTAAGCGTGTTCATAAACATCACCCTACCGTTAATTATTCATCGCTGACTGTAACTTTTCAAATTCTTCGTAATCCCATTCGCCGTCCTGCACTATTTTTTTGAAGTTATAATCCTTATCTACTAAATATGCGTTATTTTCTGCGTTTTGATTATAGGTTGAAACAATAAAATAATCATTGCATCCGTTAAACACAGTCATATAGTCAATCCATTCAAAATTATACTCATACCCCTTATTTAACTCAGCATCATCAATAAGCTTTTTTACAGTTCCGTCAGCATCAAGCGAATACAAACCATACTGATAATATGAGGTTTCAGGCATAGGCTCACGCACCATTATTATCATTTTATCATTGAAAGACTGAAAATACCTCACGTACGATTTTTCATCAAAGGAATATATAACCTCTGTTGTTCCATTGTTGACATCATAACACATCAATTCATTTGTGTTGTTTGAGTAGTAGACTTTATTATCATAAGGATAATACATATACGGAGTATCTTCGCTTATTTCAGAGCCTACGTCTATACCGGTATCGGTTATGTTTTTCAAATCGGATAATTCGGCATAGAACAGTCTCTGTGCGTCCGTTACGGAATTAAGTCTTGTAAAATATATTATGCCATTGTAGATATAATATGTACTGGCTTTCAAAAGCTCTTTTTTTTCATTTTTTTGTATATCATATTCAAACAGAGAATATCCCAGATCATAGCCGTCGTCATCAACATTGGTTCCATCATACAGACCTTCCGTAAAGTACATTTTCCCGTCACAGGATATTGTCATACATCCGATAATTTTATTATTGTTGTCAGGCGAGTAGATCTTAGTTACTTTGCCGCTGTTATAATCTATATTGACGATACTGTATTCAATGATCTTCAGCGTTTGGTTAAACACGCTCTGAATAGCATATATATTACCGTCCGACATTGTGTAGCATGAAAATTGCTCATTATTTTCTGCGTCAATTTTTATAACTGCAAAAGAACCCTCCAGAAGATCATATTCAACAAGTCCGTCAGAACTTCCATAATATATGAAATCATTACTGTAAGCAGTATTTGTAGCC
>CAYNPW010000022.1:0-30921 GCA_964399215.1 uncultured Ruminococcus sp.
TCATATTTTTATTATACCATACTTGTCAAGGTTTTGAAAATTGATTTGCGTGGCACTTTTTTCCGATAATTCGTATGAATAAATAAATACTGACGATAAGATAAATTTTATTATTAATATTTTTTGCTTGTTTACTATTGAAAAACTTATATAAATATTCTTATTTCATAAAACCGTTAAATGTACGATTATAAAAGAGTTGATTTTTTTATATTGATTTGCTATAATGTTAATCAGGAGGAATGATAAAATGATTGACAGATTTCTTATCAGACTTGAAGATATGCTTCCCTGCATTTTAGGTGCGCTGATCATACTTGCGGCGGGTTATTTCGTGACAAAGCTTACTCTGAAAATAATGGCAAAGGGACTTAGCATGAAACACATTGACACGACGGTGCATAAATTTCTGATGTCAGTAGTAAGAGTCACAATGACTGTACTTATTGTGATAATGGCTTTATCTGCGCTGAAGGTGCCTATGTCCTCTATCATTGCAGCTGTGGGTACGGCAGGTCTTGCGATAGGTCTTGCTTTACAGGACAGTCTTTCAAATGTAGCCGGCGGATTTATCATATTGTTTTCACAGCCCTTCAAATGCGGGGATTATATAAAACTCGGCGACGTTGAGGGCACGGTAGACGTTATTTCAATTCTCTACACAAGGCTTCTTACTGTGGAAAATCAGGCTGTATGTATACCCAACGGCACTGTTTCTAAAGCGACTATCATTAATTACACCGCCGAGGAAAAGCGCAGGCTTGAGCTTAAATTCTCAATAGGTTATTGCGACGATCACCACAAGGCTATGGAGCTTATCAGAGAAATCGTCACCGCAGAACAAAGAATACTGAATACTCCCGACGATCCTCTGATCGTTATGTGCGATCACGGCGACAACGCTGTTATCCTTATGCTGAGGGTGTGGGTGTCTACCGAAGAATACTGGGATATCCGTTTTAAATTCATTGAAAAAGTAAAGGAAAAATTTGATGAAAACGGCATTTCCATTCCGTTCAATCAGCTTGACGTTCATATTGAAAACAACTAAATTATTACGGGACTTGCTGCTTTACAAGTCCCGTTTTTTGTACTGCTAATTTTCATCTGTTATTTTCTGAGTGTGCTTGAATGCTATTATTTCACCTGTGTCAACGGTCTGCTCCGGCTGAGGCTTGCTATACAGATTTTCCAACTCTGCAAGCTTTTTTGAAATACGCAGATGTCCGTCAAGAACATTCAATATTGTATCGGCACAGTTGCTTCCCGCAAAATCAGAATAGGCTTTTGCATATTCGGCGCAGATACCACGTTCAGCCTGACGCAGTCCCACAATAAGCGTTCTGTCAGCCATTTCCCGTCACCTCCAGCGCTTTCATAAGAGACTGCTTGTGGTTGCTCACCGACGCCGCCAGCTTTTGAAGTTCTTCCTTTAGCTGAGGTTCCCTTGCCTGCTGTTCACATTCTCTAAGCCTGTAAAAAAGCTGATTTTCGCAGTCGGTCAGCCCTCTTATGCAGTTGAATTCGTTTTTTGTCAGATTGCTGTTCACGGTTGATCCCTCCAGTCAGGAGTTATTCTCCCCGAATTTCAGCGGTTTATTCGTATTTTTTTACCGACTGAGCAACACAACAGCAGCAGACATCCGCACCCATTTTTATCAGAATTTCAGAGCAGGCTTTTATAGTTGATCCAGTAGTTATCACGTCATCGCATATCAAAACCGTTTTTCCCGAAATATCAGTATGCTTTTTACTCTCAGTATAAATTTTTTCGGCATGGGCCTTTCGTTCTTCCGCTGACAATAAATGCTGTTCCTCCTCATCATACATATGCTTTATAAGTCCGAAATCAGCAGGCTTATGCAATTCGTCCGCTATGAACTCTGCCAGCAGTTGTGCCTGATTTGCTCCTCTTATAGCCTTTTTCCTCCAATGCATGGGAACGGCGGTAACTATATCGATTTTTTCGGCAAATCCCGAAAGCTTTATTTTTTCCGCCAGCTTTACGGCTGAAAACTCGGCAAAATTATTTACCTCTCCCGTATGCTTTAAAGCGTAGATCATCTCCGCACATTTTCCCTCATAGGAAAACAAAGACCACGCTTTCATTTTCTCTAATGCGGCGTTGTCTTCCGATTTGATAGGAACAAGCTCACTTTCGCATTTTTCACATAGCAAACCGTTCCATTTCAGCACTTTTCCGCAGACCGGACATCTATTCGGTATAATAATATCCGTCAGATACTTATATATCAAGCTTCTGCTGACCACTGTCGTCACCCTCTGCATTTTCCATAAGCATATTTTTTAGCGCAGTATACCTGAGCGTTCTGCGGTTGTTGTTTATCATGAATTCCACACGGTTTTTGGAACCTACTATAATAAGAATTTTCTTAGCCCTTGTAACTGCAGTGTACAGCAGATTTCGATAGTAAAGCTTATCATACCCGCCGAAAACAGTAAGAACTACCACGTCGAATTCAGAGCCCTGACTTTTGTGAACAGTTACTGCATAGGCAAGCTCCAGATTATCAAGCATTTGTTCATTATATATTGCAACTCGTCCCTCAAAATCAATGGTAACGGACTTAAGTATTTTATTTACCTGCAAAATTACACCTATATCGCCGTTAAAAATCCCTGCACCGCTTTCTGTTTTCTCGTCGTCTATCTGCTTTTTCCATAGGATCTCATAGTCGTTTTTGGTTTGCATTACCTTGTCCCCCTTGCGGTAGATATACCGAGGAGTTTTGATTTCCGATTTTCCTGCTGCCGTTGGATTAAGCTCCTGCTGAAGACGTTTGTTAAGCTCCACCGTACCCGCAGGACCTTTTCTTGTGGGTGATAGAACCTGTATATTCTCAATGGGTGAGTAACCGTAAGCTTTCGGCAGCCTGTCCTTACAAAGCTCGACTACCAAATTTTGCAAGCCATTAAAATCTAGTCTCTGAAAGAAAAAGAAATCCTTATCTTTTTTTGTCAGATCTATCTGCTCGCCGTTTACTATTTTATGGGCGTTCATAACTATATCAGACTGCTGAGCCTGACGAAATATCTCTTTTAACGTAACAACGGACATTACTCCGCTGTCAATAATATCTTTCAGAACGTTTCCTGCTCCTACAGAGGGCAGCTGATCGCTGTCACCCACCAGCACAAGCTTGCAGGTAACGCTAATTGCACGCAGCAGCGCCTCAAACAGGCAGCTATCCACCATTGACATTTCATCTACTACAAGAGCGTCACAGTCCAGAAGATTATTTTCATTATGTACAAAGGTGAGCGTATCACCGCTTGTGTACTGAACTTCAAGCAGTCGGTGAATTGTTTTGGCGTCGTACCCCGTCAGATCTGATATACGCTTGGCGGCTCTTCCCGTAGGGGCGGCTATCATAACATTCATGCCCTGCTGTTCATAAAGGGAAATTATTGCATTCAAGGTCGTGGTTTTTCCGGTACCGGGTCCGCCAGTCATTACCAGAAATCCCTTTGACAGCGCAAGATTTATAGCCTGCCGCTGGATCTTCTCGTAGGTTATGCCGTTGGTTTCCTCCTCCAGATCAATGACCTCCGAAAAATCTATTTTATTGTCATAGGTTATTGAGCGCATGATCTCAAGCCTTCGAGCAATGTAGTCCTCAGCCTTATAGTAATCTCTCAGCATAACATAAGCTCGTTTCTGCTTATAATAATAAAAAAGATTTTCTTCTTCAATTTCCTCGTCAAGAGCCTTCTGAAAAAGCTCCTCGGAAACGCCCAGAAAGCCTGTGGTCATCTTTTTCAGGGTATCCAGTGGCAGGCAGGTATGTCCAGCGTCTCCGTTCTGCCGTAAAACGCAGGTAATCCCCGCCTTTACTCTGAACTCGCTGTCTCTGGGTATATCCTGCTTGCCTGCGATCTCGTCCGCTTTGGTAAAAGGCACGTCCACCCCGCTTAAACACAGTGAATAGGGATTTGACTTGATTATCTCCTCTGCAGCGTCTCCCCAGCGTTTCCAAGCTTTGATACTGCAGCTTGTGGGTATCTCAAATTTACTGAGAAACACCAGCAGAGACCGTACCGCAAATGTAGTACGGAATTCCTTCTGCATTTTTTCAGCTTTTTTCTTAGTTATGCCCTCTATTTCCAAAAGACGTTCAGGCTCGCTCTCTATTATCTCCAAGGTCTTGTCCCCGAAAAGATTTACCATTCTTCTGGCAAGTACAGGACCTATACCGGAAATGGCTCCGCTGGCAAGATACCTTTGAATTGCGGCGGAGGTCGTGGGCAGAGAGCGTTCAAATATTGACACCTTGAACTGTTCGCCGAATTTTCGGTGAGTGGTGAACTCGCCTGTCAGCACCAACTCCTCGCCCTCTTCAACGTCGCCCATTTCCCCCACTACGGTAACAAGGTCGTTATCGCAGTTAAGCATAAGAACGCAGAAACCGCTTTCTTCGCTTTTAAAAACTATGCTGTCGACCTCGCCCTGAATTTTTTCCATTTTTCCCATTTATAATTTCTCCGATATATGCTGATTCTTATAGCATTTTACTTCTTTCCTTTTAATATAATCCGCAAGCTCGGAGATATCCACGCAGGTCACTATGGAATACTCCTGCTCCAGTCGTTTTGCCGTATATTCATTCTTGCTCTTTTCCAACTGCACCAGTACTATCTCTCTTGCAAAGTCGGAGGTCTCAAAAACCTCCTCCCAGTAATATGACTTCACCAGACGTTCAAGATTTTCAGTCTTATCCGTACAGGGAATAATTATGTATCCCGCACGCTTAACATCGCACCTGTCGGTGATAAGCTTTTTACCGAAAACCAGCATTACCGCACTAAGCAGCAGTATAAGTAATATGACAATTCCTGACAAAGCAGTTCACCTCCGCATAAAATCTAAGATATATTATGCTTAGAGAAAAAAATTGTCACAGAGCAAGCTTTCTTCTATTATATTTTACACTATTTCTTCTGAAAATGCAACATAAACTGCAAAAAAGGACGGCGATCAGATACGCCGTCCCTTATGTATTACTTGAAAGTGATTGAATCTGCGTATTTTTCAAGCTTTGATTCGTATTTGCCTCTATCGGAATTCCTGCAGAGATAAACGAACATATACAGATTATCTCCATGCATTTCGCTTTCGATAATTGCATAAACCTTTTTACCTTCATCATCGGTATATGTACATTTAAGAGTATTGTCCTCGACGCTGACCTTATCATAGCCTTTTTCTCCGGTTTCAAGCATCTGATCCATAAGCGATATAAAAAGCGAAGGAAGCTCCTTTGTATCGTTTACGTCCAATGCAAGATCGGACATACTGTATTCCATATAAGCAAAGCCCATATCGTCATTACCGTATCCGCCCGACTTTGTGCCGTATGTTGTTCCTGCGGCAAAATCTCCGAATTCATTGTCATCATCAAAGGAATATGGCAGCTTAATTGTAAAGTTACCGCAGTCCACCTTGTGAGTTAAAAAATTTCGAGCAAAAAAAGCGCCTAAGCCCAAGGCCACTATAAGCAGTGTTACGATTATTCTCACTGCAATCAAGCTGCCGGTTTTTACCGGCTTGCGGCTTGTATTGCTGAAACCGTTTCCGCCGTAGCTGTACTGCTGACCGGCATTTGGATTGCTGCCGAATGTGCTGCTCATTTCGGAACGTCTTGTTCCGCAGTTGAGACAAAACTGATCGTTTGGGGACAATTCCTGTCCGCAAATCGTACATTTCATATTCTGTTACCCCCTAATTTTTTGTTAACTTATATTAAAGAGCGAATTTACCCGCAGCAGAAAACCCGCTCTCAATACCATTAATTAGCTGACTTCTTAGCCTCGATATCAGCAAGAGCATCCTTTCTGGAAAGATTGATTCTTCCTTGATTATCAATTTCCATAACCTTAACGACTATCTCGTCGCCCTCGGAAACTACATCCTCAACCTTTTCAACTCTTGACTTATCAAGCTTGGAAATATGAACAAGACCGTCCTTGCCCGGAGCGATCTCAACGAATGCTCCGAAGCTCATGATCTTAACTACCTTACCTCTGTATATCGCACCGATCTCAGGATCGTTTGCGATAGTATTGATAATAGTGATAGCCTGCTCAGCCTTATCCTTGTCAAGACCCGAAACAAATACGTTTCCGTCCTCGGAAATATCGATCTTAACATCGCATTCAGCGGAGATCTTCTGAATAACCTTTCCGCCCGAACCGATAACCTCTCTGATCTTATCAACAGGGACTTTGGTTGTAAGCATCTTAGGAGCCCACTTATTGACCGTATCGCGCGGCGCAGGAATAGCCTTGAGCATTATTTCGTCAAGAATATACATTCTTGCTTTTCTCGTCTTTTCAAACGCACTTGCGATAATATCGTATGTCAGACCGTCAACCTTAATATCTACCTGAATAGCCGTGATACCGTTCTTGGTACCGCCTACCTTGAAATCCATATCTCCGTAGAAGTCCTCAAGTCCCTGAATGTCAACCATAGTCATCCAGCTTCCGTCCTCTTTGGTTATAAGTCCGCAGGAGATACCGGCAACCGGTTCCTTGATAGGTACGCCTGCGTCCATAAGAGCAAGGGTAGAACCGCATATAGAGCCCTGCGAAGTAGAACCGTTTGATGAAAGAACTTCTGATACCATTCTGATAGCGTAAGGGAAGTCCTCGACTGACGGAATTACAGGCACAAGCGCTCTTTCAGCCAGCGCACCGTGACCTATCTCACGTCTTCCGGGACCTCTCGAAGGTCTTGTCTCTCCCACCGAGTAGGAAGGGAAATTGTACTGGTGCATATATCTCTTGCTTGTTTCTTCGTCAATGCCGTCAAGCTTCTGGGCGTCCGAAACAGGACCCAGAGTACAAATGGTCATAACCTGAGTCTGTCCTCTTGTGAAAATACCGGATCCATGCACTCTCGGCAGCACGCCTACTTCAGCCGCAAGAGGTCTTATCTCGTCAATTCCTCTGCCGTCAACTCTCTTGCCGTCGTACAGCCAGTTTCTTACTATCTTCTTCTGGAGCTTATAAAGAACCTCGTCCAGCATAGCGCCCTGCTCGGGATACTGCTCGTCGTACTTCTCGTGAACTGCGTCGATTATAGGCTGAAGTCTTGCATCTCTTACGTTCTTGTCATCGGTATCGAGTGCTGCCTTAACATCCTCGCCTACCATAGCCTCGATCTCGTCAAAGAGGTCGTGATCTATCTCCATTGACTGGAACTCAAACTTGGGCTTACCTATCTGAGCCTTGATGTCTTCAATAAAAGCAACCATTTTCTTGATCTCAGCGTGACCTGTCTTGATAGCCTCAAGCATTACGTCGTCTGGAATCTCATTTGCTCCCGCCTCGATCATAACGATCTTTTCGGCAGAGCCTGCAACTGTAAGGTTAAGCTGATTAACCTCTCTCTGAGCGAGTGTAGGATTAAGAACATACTCTCCGTCGATATATCCTACATTGATAGAAGCTACAGGTCCGTTCCATGGAATATCGGAAATTGAAAGAGCGATAGATGTCGCGATCATGCCTGTGATCTCAGGTGAATTATCCGGATCAACAGCAAGTACAGTCATAACAACAGAAACGTCGTTTCTCATGTCCTTCGGGAAAAGAGGTCTGATAGGTCTGTCTACACATCTTGATGTAAGGATAGCCTTATCGCTTGCCTTGCCCTCTCTCTTTGTGAAAGAACCGGGAATTCTGCCTACGGAATACATCTTTTCCTCGAAGTCAACCGACAGAGGGAAGAAGTCAATACCGTCTCTAGGCTTCTTAGAAGCGGTAACATTAGCCATTACTACGGTTTCGCCGTATCTTACCCAGCATGAACCGTTGGAAAGTCCGCAGGTCTTGCCTGTTTCAACTACTACAGGTCTGCCTGCATAGGTAGTTTCAAATGTTCTGAAATTTTCAAACATAACACAATCCTCCAAATTTTTTATTCATTTGGTGAAAGCATTAGCAATAAACAGAAAACGCCGCACTGTCAGTTATCATCGGTGTGCTCTGTTTAATGCTAAAATACTGTCACCAAATCGGTTTTGTAAATAAATCAAGCAATATAAACACCAAAAGGCAGTGACGGAAAAGCCCGCCTCTGCCTTGACAGTGACATAATTACTTACGGATACCAAGTCTTTCGATAGTCGCTCTGTATCTCTCAATATCTGTCTTTTTAAGATAGTTGAGAAGATTTCTTCTCTTACCGATCATCTTGAACAGACCGCTTCTTGAGTGGTTATCCTTCTTGTGTACCTTGAGATGTTCTGTAAGGTCGCTGATTCTCTTTGTGAGGATCGCGATCTGTACCTCGGGCGAACCTGTGTCGGTCTCGTGAGTTCTGTTAGCTTCGATAACCGCTGTCTTTTCGTCTTTTCTAAGCATTTTTACATACCTCTTTCAAAAATATTTCCTGTGAGAAAGAATATGGCAGGTATCATTCCCACTTTCGGGCGCAGCCCATATTCTGTCGCACGGATATGCTGTACACAATACAGCTTTATAATTATACACTTTTTCCCGCTTTCTGTAAATAGGTTTAACAGAAATTTTACATTTATTTATTCAACACCGTGGTGCATTTTACCTGCCGTAAGCGTATTCTTCATCAGCATTGCAATAGTCATAGGACCTACTCCGCCGGGAACGGGTGTGATGTAACCTGCTTTTTCCTTGCAGTCCTCGAAATCAACGTCGCCGCAAAGCTTGCCGTTTTCGTCTCTGTTCATTCCGACGTCGATAACTACCGCGCCCTCTTTGATATAATCGGAGGTAACCATTTTCGCTCTACCCACAGCGGCTACGAGAATGTCCGCTTTGGAGCACACCTCTTTAAGATTTTGCGTCTTTGAGTGGCACACCGTAACAGTACCGCTCTTGTGGAGCAACAGCATTGCCTGCGGCTTGCCTACAATATTACTTCTTCCGATAACTACGCACTCCTTGCCTGCAACTTCAACGCCTGTGGAGTCGATAAGCTCCATAACTCCTGCAGGTGTGCAGGGCAGAAAGCTGTAATCGCCTATCATGATCTTACCCACATTCACAGGGTGAAATGCGTCAACGTCTTTGTCGGGACGGATATTGTCTATAATAATTTTATCGTTAAGATGTTTAGGCAGGGGAAGCTGAACAAGAATACCGTCAACTCTGTCGTCGTTGTTAAGCATTTCTACCAGATCAAGCAGCTCCTCTTCAGTAGTTTCAGCTGGCAGAGCATATTTAAATGAGTTAAAGCCCACAGTCTCACAAGCCTTTTCCTTATTTCTTACATACACCTGCGAGGCCGGATCATCGCCTACGATAACTACCGCAAGACCGATCTCAACGCCCTTTGCTTTGAGATGTTCGACTTCGACTCTGATATTTTCCTTTACCTGTGCTGATACTGCTTTTCCGTCAATGATATTAGCCATTTTCCTTGTCCTCCCCGTTTTCGTCGGATTTTGATTTTTCTTCATTGCCTTCAGAATTCTCTTCTACGCCGGAATTTTCCTCATCGTTCTCCGCAAGGATCGACTGATATTCCTCATTTGAGGTTTCTGTCTTGTCCTGCTCCTCAGCGTCTTTCATAGCCTGTTTTTTAGCCTTGACAGCATCCTTGCCGAACTTTTCGTCGTACTCCTTCTGAAGCTCTATAAAGCTTTCTCCTTTGGATTTCGCCTCGCTTATCTTCTTTTTCAGTTCTTTTTTCTCTTTCTGCTCGTCAGCGTATGAATTGTACTCGGCAAGCTGAGCCTTTGAAAGCTCTGTTTCATAGAAGAATTTATAGCTGCCGCTGCGGGAAACTATATTTCTGAATACGATGATCAGAATAATAGATGCCAGCACACAGGTGCCCGCAACCAGCTGTGAAACTCTTATCTGTCCGATGTAAAGGGAATCTGTTCTCAGTCCCTCGATGAAGAATCTTCCAAGACCATACCAGCCGATATAGAACAGGAATATTTCTCCGTCAAATTTTCTGTGCTTAAAATAGAAGTGAAGTCCGATAAAGCCGATAAGGCACCATATCGATTCATACAGAAAGCAAGGATGTACTGCGGAAAACTGATCCAGATCGATAAGGTCATGATTGGCTATAAAGCTTGCCGTAGACCATGACATCATTCCCCAAGGAGCGTCTGTGTTAGTTCCGAAAGCCTCCTGATTGAAGAAGTTGCCCCACCGACCTATGCATTGTCCTATCAGAAAACATGGAGCAACGATATCAAGCAAAGCGATCAGCTTAAGCTTTCTAAGCTTGGCTATAAGACCGCCTACAATAATTGCGCCGATTATTCCGCCGTAGATAGCAAGTCCTCCGTCTCTTATTTTAAAGAAATCGGTCAGCTCCATACCCTCGGTATTGAAAATGATGTAGTAAAGCCTCGCTCCCACAATAGCGCCGATTATTCCGCCTATAACGGCATCGGTAGCTCTGTCGGGATCTATACCTACTGATTTCATTTTCCTAAAGCCGTAAATCATAGCAAGCAGAATTCCTAACGCAATAAGAAGTCCGTACCAGTAGATCGAAATACTTGTACCGGGGATAGTAAACGCCACTCTGTCTATAACAATACCCTCTTTAAGAATATTGTCTCCGCTGCCGAAATTAGGGAAATAAACCTTATCGGGATTAGCCTTCAGCATTTCTCTTGTTTCGGCAGTATCGGAAAGCGTCAGGATTAAATTTGTCAGATGATACATTTGCTTTTCTCTCCTTATGTTATACAGATCTTCGATCTTAGCCGATGTTGAAGATCGGTATTAATCGTCTATTGTTTCTATGACTGAAATCGCAGAATTTTCCGTGTTGAATAATGTGCAGACAGCTTTCTCACAATCCTCTGCGGTAAGCTTGGCAAGCAGCTTCGCTCCGGAAAATACATCTGTGCCGTTGAAATAGCTTTCCATCATGCTTGTAGCGCAGTTTTCAACGTTATTAAGCGCCCTAACAATTCTTCCGTACTTTGATTTTCTGATATTTTCAAAGCTTTTTTTATCAATGCCCTCTTTTTTTACTCTCTCGATCTCACTGCATATTCTTCTGTAAACCTCATCGGGATCGTGAGACTCTCCTGAGATTATACAGGAGAAAAAGCTTCCGGAGCCAGAGAATTCTTCGTATCCGAACTGGGAATTTATAAGGCCCTCGTCAAACAGCTCTTTATAAAGGGGCGACGCTGTGCCGAACATCAGCTGTAAAAGCATATTGGCTGTGACGCTGTTTCGCTCGTATGCCTCGCCGCTGCAAGCCTCAGACTTAAAGCCTATACTGAAGATAGGCATTCCTACAGGAAACTTTGACGTTATCTTCTTCTGTGCCACAGCGTCAGGCTCGTCGGGGAACGCTGTTTCAAGACGTATATCCTCGTTCGGTTTGAGCATTCTGTCGCATATTTGTATGACCTTTTCCTCATCGACGTTTCCTGCTATTGCAAGAACCATATTATGAAGATTATAGAAAGTATAATAGCAATCGTAAAGCAGCTCGGGCGTAATATGCGATATTGACTCCACAGTGCCCGCTATTTCAATGTTTACAGGGTGATTTACATACATTGCTTTGAGCAGGTTGAAAAAGCATCGTCTTTCGGGAGAATCCTCGCACATTTTGATCTCCTGACCGATAATTCCTTGCTCCTTCGCCACATTTTCCTCGGTGAAATACGGTTTTTGCACAAAATCCAGCAGGATTTCCAGTGCCTGTTCCCAGTTCTGGGAGGTACTGAACGTATACGCAGTCTCGTCAAAGGAAGTAAAAGCGTTTGCATTTGCTCCCGTTGCGGCATAGAGGTCGAAAACATCTGTATCCTCGTTTTCAAAAAGCTTATGCTCCAGATAATGAGCTATACCCTCGGGTACATCTATGAAATCCCCTGTTCTGTCGGTTTTGAAACGGGTATTTACCGATCCGTACTTTGTTGCAAAAAGGGCTTCGGTAGTTGAAAATCCTTCCATTGCCCACACCATTATGTCAAGTCCCGAAGGATGATGTATTACGGTATACTTCTCTCCCAAGCTGTCGCTTTTTATGATCTCCTTATTCATTTTCGCTGACCTCCCCGCTGTTTTTCAGTATATACACTGTATCGGGCTTAAAGGAACCGGCGCATTCCATGACCTGCTCTCTTGTGACATTCATCACCAGCTCGCTCTGCTGTTCGGGAGTATAGCTTGTACCTCTGGTGTTCTGCGTCTCAAACCAGCTCATCGTATCAACGGCTGAATCGTAATTAGCCTTGAAAAGCCCGCACATATATAGCTTTGTGTTGTAAAGCTCCTCGTCGGTGAAGTCTCCTGCTCTGATCGCAGCAAGCTGTTCCTCTATAGCTGTCCTTGCCTTTTGGATATTCTGCTCCTCTACACCGCTGTCGATAATAAGAGTACCTTTAAGATCACGGTATGCCGCAGTACAGTAATAGCACAGGGACAGCTTTTCTCTAACGTTTGAAAAAAGCTTTGAAAATGGGGTACATCCAAGCAGACATTGAAAGACCTTGCAAACGTATATATCATCATAATCTGATTTATACGCCATATACATTTTGCATTGATTGACATTCATTTCTTCAACGCATTCCATTACTTCTTCTTTAAGTTTGGATTTATAGCGATAGGAGATTTTTTCAACATTCTCTCTTTCAAGAGACAGGATTTCCTGCTTGACCATTTCCATAGCCTCTGACGTCTCCCCTCCTCCGCAGACTGAAATTTCGATAGCCGCGCTCTTTTTCAGATAGTCGAGCTGTCTGAGCAGATCCTCCTGAGTTACCTTCTGCGCCCATTGGATCTCCTCCTTTGCCGATACGGAGCAGGGTTCTCCCTCAAATATACGGGACTCAGCCTGCATATAACCGTAACTGCGCTTGTCGTTGACGCTGGACCTCAGGTTGTCGATAAGTTCCTGTTTTCTGAGTCTGAAATAGCTGTCGTTGAATTTCCCGTCGGTGATATCCGGTCTGAAAAGACAGTTCAAAAGCTGTTTTACAGCCTGTGTAGATATCTTTTCACCGCCTATAGTATATCTATCGCCGATAAAGCTTACCGCCAAATCCAGCCTCTGGTAATTGCCCACACGGGAAAATCCAGCCACAAGGGTCGTTCCATAAAGTCCTGCAAGCTTTTCCGCAAGCTCTGTCCGTGTTTTAAATTCCGAATTTGAAGTAACCAGCACAGTCCCGAGAATAGCGTTCGCCTCCTCGATCTCCTTTTTAAGAGCGGTAACAAAGCTGATCTTTATACGATCCGACTTGAATTTCGGGTCATAAATCTCATTGAGATTTATTCCCTCTCCTATATTGGTCCGTTTGTAAGAAACTGCCATTTATCAGTTCTCCTTTTTTCTAAAATCAATGATACTCTAACAGTATACCACATTTTATTCCTTATTTCCATACTTTTCACAAGATTTTCACTTATTTTGCCCGAATAAACTGCTATTCGGCTACGAAATACTCAAAATTTTCCCACAGGAGTATTACACCCTCATCCGTTTCTTCCGGGAGCAGCGCTCTTGCAACTAATATATCCTCGCCTGTCTCAACATTCAGCATATGAGCATAATCGCCGTCAATTTTTGTTACCTTGTATGTTTTTGTCTCCATTTTTATTTTTCCTTTCCATAAAGGCGATATTTCTTTCGCCGCATATTTTCTGAAATCCACTGACTGTCTGCGGAGTTATTTTTACAGTTCGTGCTGTTTTTATTTCTGTCGTTTTCCTAAGATCGTCAAAGAATATTACCAGTCCGTTGGCAGACGAGCTGTCGGCAATGCTTTCCGAATACGCCTTTGCCTTAGATACGGTAACTACGTCTGTTGAATTAATTCTGAGACAGAGGCTTTTTCCTTGACACTGCTGTAAAAAACGCTCTCCCGTTTCGATAAGCTCCGCAAGTATCTTCGGAGGCTCGTCCTCCTTGCAGGAGATATTACCCTTGACATGCAGTATCGCTCTGTCGCCTAATAGTGCAGTTGAAATTGCATAAAGGTTCGGAAAAACCACAACCTCTACAGATGAGTATTTATCCTCGAGACGAAGAAAACACATCATATCTCCCTTTTTCGTTTTAAGCTGTTTTTTACTTGAAAGCATTCCGATAATATCGACTGTCACGCCGTCTTTAAAAGCAGAGTTTTGGTTATCGCCGCTGTCCGAGCCGCTTATTTCAGAAATACTTACAAACCTTGACGCCAAAACGTATGGCTCGTAGAGATCTATAGGATGCGCAGAAATATACATACCCAAAGCCTCGTGCTCAAACTCTAAAAGCTGGTTCTGAGAAAATTCCTCGCATGGCTCAATTTTTTTATCCAGCGGATTCTGATCCGTACCCATACCGAAAAAGTCAAGCTGACCCTCCAGCCGCTGACTGTTAGACTGGGTTATATCGTTCATTATCTCCTCGCAGGCATTAAGCATTTCATGTCTGTTGTGGGGAAAACAATCAAAGGCGCCGCCTTTTATAAGCGCCTCGACTGTACGTGTATGGATATCTCTGCCATGCATTCTGCTGCAGAAATCGTGGAGATCTCTGAACTCTCCGCCCCTTGTTCTTTCGCGCATTATTCCCGATATTGCGCCCTCTCCCAGACTTTTCACAGCAAGCAGCGCAAAGCGTATTCCCTCCGGCTCGGAAACAAATCCCCTTTCGCTTTTATTAATATCTATGGGAAGTATTTTAACTCCGTTTTTCTGAGCGTCGGAAATATATCCGAAAAGCTTTTGCGTACTTTCAAGCAATGCATTCGTCATCAGCGCCGCCATATACTCCTTATAGAAATGATATTTTAGATAAGCAGTCTGATACGCCACTGTAGCATAAGCTGCCGCGTGTGACTTATTAAACGCATAGCTGGCAAAGGAAGTCATTTCGTCAAATATCTCATTGGCAATTTTTTCGGGTACTCCGTTGGCGACCGCTCCGCAGCACTGTCCCTCGTCGCCCCATATAAAGGCTTTGCGTTCGTTTTCAAGTATGCTTGCTTTCTTTTTCGCCATTGCTCGGCGGACTATATCCGCACGTCCGTAGGAATACCCCGCAAGCGTTCGGAATATCTGCATTACCTGCTCCTGATACACTATACAGCCATAGGTCACTTCAAGTATATCCTTTAATAGCGGGTGCTTATAGGTCACAAGAGAGGGATTATGACGATTTCTTATATATGTGGGAATGGAATCCATAGGTCCGGGACGGTAAAGGGAGATAACGGCAATAAGATCCTCTATTCCGTCTGGTTTGAGTTTCATTACCGTTGCGGTCATACCTCCGCTTTCAAACTGGAAGATACCCTCGGTACGTCCCTGCGAAAACATATCGTAAACGCCCTTGTCGTCCAGCGGAATTTTATTTATATCAAAATCGGGATTTTTTTTCTGTATTTCCTCACAGCAATGCTTGATTATGGTAAGGTTGCGCAGTCCAAGGAAGTCGATCTTAAGCAGTCCCAGACTTTCAAGTACCGTCATTGTATACTGAGTGGACACTGCGCCGTCCCTTGAGTAAAGTGGAACATAAAAGTCCACAGGTTCTTTAGTAATAACAACTCCCGCCGCATGAGTGGAGACGTTTCTCGGCATTCCCTCAACCTTTATTGCAGTGTCTATAAGTTCGTGAATCTTAGCATCTCCGTGATAAAGCTGTCTGACCTGCGGAACATTTTCGACAGACCAGCTAAGAGGATAGTTTCTGGGAACAGCTTTTGAGATCATATCCCCTGTCTGGTAGGACATACCCATTGCCCTTGCAACATCTCTGACAGCCTGCTTTGCCGCAAGAGTACCGAAAGTAGCTATCTGTGCAACATGATCCGAGCCATACTTATTTACAACATAATCGATGACCTGCTGTCTGCCCTCCATACAAAAATCTATATCAAAATCCGGCATAGATACTCTTTCGGGATTAAGAAATCTTTCAAACAGCAGATTGTATTTCAGCGGATCTATGCCCGTTATTCCTATGCAGTAGGCGCAGAGACTTCCCGCTCCCGAACCACGTCCGGGACCTACGGGAATACCTTGTTTTTTGGCGTAATTTATAAAATCCCACACAATGAGATAATAGTCTGTATAGCCCATTTGCGTGATGACATCAAGCTCATATTCCATACGCCTGACCGCCTCGTCTGTGGGATTTCCGTAACGCTCGTAAAGTCCCTTTCTGCACATATCTCTGAGATATTTTTCATTATCGGTCACTCCGTCTATATGAAAATACGGCAGCTTGGTCTGACCGAATTCAAAGGATACGTTACAGCGCTCCGCTATCTTTACGGTATTAGACAATGCCTCGGGCTGAGACGTAAAAAGCTCCGCCATTTCGTCACCTGATTTAACGTAAAATTCCTCTGTGGGAAATTCAAGCTTTGAGGGATCGTCAACAGTAGTTGCAGTCGAGATGCACATCAGTATGCGCTGAGCGTTTGCGTCCTCTTTTTTCAGATAGTGACAGTCGTTTGTGGCGCAAAGAGGTATTCCCGTTTCCTTTGAAAGTCTGATAAGAGAGGGAATTATCCTTTGCTGATCTATAAATTTATGGTTCTGTATTTCTATATAATAGTTGTCCTCTCCGAAAATATCTCTGTACATCAGCGCTGTTTCCACTGCTCCTTGATAGTCGCCGTTTGTAAGCTTGCGCGGAATTTCTCCCGCAAGGCAGGCGGACAGGCAGATCAGTCCTCCGCTGTACTTTCCCAGTAATTCGAGATCAACTCTGGGCTTGCTGTAAAATCCCTCGGTATAGCTCAAAGACACAAGCTTTATCAGATTCTTATAACCCTCGTTGTCCTTACAAAGCAATACAAGATGATAAGGATGACTGTCGATACCCGTCACCTTATCAAATCGTGAACGCGGCGCGACATACACCTCACAGCCAATAATGGGCTTGATTCCTGCCGACTGACAGGCATTATAAAACTCAACAGCAGCAAACATATTTCCGTGGTCAGTAACGGCTACTGCGTTCTGACCCAGTTCCTTTACACGCAAAACAAGCTCCCTGATACGGCATGCGCCGTCAAGGAGCGAATATTCGCTGTGAAGATGCAAGTGTACAAAATCGGTCATAAGCTATTCCTCATTGTTAAAAGTCATATCCTTTTCTTTACGTATTCTATCTGCGATTTCGGCAAGTTTCTGAAGTCTGTGATTTGCTCCCGATCGAGATATTGGCGGATCAAGCGACGCGCCCAATTCCTTTAAATTGAAGTCGGGATTTTCGTACCTGAGACGCGCTATCTCCTGAAGATTTTCAGGCAATGCGTTAAGTCCCATTGTCCCGTCGATAAGCTCTATATCCGCTACCTGACGTTCGGCGGCTTTTAAAGATTTCTCGATATTTGCGTTATCGCAGTTAACCGCACGGTTTATCTTATTACGCATATCCTTCATCATCTTAACATTCATAAGCTCCATTGACGACATAGGCGCGCCCATAAGAGTGAGCATATCAATAATGTTTTCAGACTCTTTGATATATACTATCTGTGCATTTTTTCGCTCTACATGCTTTGGAATAATACCATAGCTGTCAATAAGCAGCAGTCCGAAATCGTTACACAGATCAAGAGTAGGCATAACAAATTCCATATGATATTTCTTTTCGGGATTGTTCACCGAACCGCAGGCAAGAAAGATACCAGCTGTAAGCTGGGGAAAAAACTTTTCCTTGGGAAGATACTCCTCAGTCAGTCTGCGGCTTTCGTCTATACCGAAATAATCAAGCAGATATATTCTATGCGTTTTATCCGGGATTTCAAGGCAGTACAGAATAATTCCGTTTTTTCTGTCAGCTTCGGTTACTTGTACGCAGCCTTCACACTCCAAAATTCTTTCAATATTGCGCACAAAAAAATCCGCAACGATTTTATTTTCCGTCAAAAACAGTATACTCCGGTCGCTGAGATTGTTGCAGCAGCAAAGCAGACCCATTAAACAGGCGTCTGCCTTATCTCTGCTTTTTATTTTATCTATTATCTCAGATTTTACATTGTAAGAAAAAGAAAGCTCCACTTTTAAAACCTCTTACCGCTTTTCAATATCTCTGTGTGTGATCCTTATATTATGACCTTGATCTGTCAGATATTTAGCGACAGCCTCGGCAAAGGTAACGCTTCGGTGCTTACCGCCTGTACAGCCGAACGCGATAACAAGCTGCGCCTTGCCCTCTTTTTCATAAAGAGGGATAAGATAGTCAACCAGATCCTCAAGCTTTTTTAAAAGCTCCTGTGCCTCCTTGAAGCCCATTACATAGCCCGAGACCTCTTTATTAAGACCTGTTTTCTGTTTCAGCTCAGGAATATAAAACGGATTTGGCAGACATCTGACATCAAACATCAAGTCCACATCGCTCATCGTTCCAAACTTGAATCCGAAAGAACGAACATCGATTTTCATAAAGTCCTCGTTGTTGTCAAGGAATATCGAGTACATTCTCTCCTTAAATTCCGCTACCGAGCAGCTTGTAGTATCCATATAGTAATCAGCCTGCCCCTTGACGTTAAGCAAAAATTCTCTTTCCGTTTCGATCGCTTTTCTTATATTTCCGTATGATATCTCGTCAAGCGGGTGCTTTCTTCTGGTTTCCTTATAACGCCTTACAATAGCGTCGTCCGAGCTGTCGAGAAAAAGTATTTTCAGATCTGCTCCCGTGGCTCTCATATCCTTTACGGCGTCCTGCAATTTAAGAAAAAGATCTCCTCCTCTTATGTCAACAACAAATGCTGCTTTGTCGATCTTGTTTCCCGCCTGACCGCAAATCTCCGCAAACTTGACCATAAGCTCGGGAGGCATATTATCGATACAATAGTACCCCATATCTTCCAGCACATTCACCGCTGTGGATTTTCCCGAGCCTGACATACCAGTTACTATTACAAACTGCATTGCTTTGTCCTTTCTGTGTTAAAAATTTAGACTGACAGAACCTTTTCACATAAAATTTGTGTCAGGATCATCTGTAAATTTTACAGATGATCGGAATGAATATCCTATGTGTAAGTATTCTCATTCGTATGGTACATATCTCACTTCGCATTCAAGCATATATCCCGTTTTTTCAAGTACAATTCTTTGGACATCTTTTATGAGCGTGAGTATATCTCCGCATGTAGCGTTTCCTTTGTTTATAACAAATCCGCAATGCTTTTCGGATACCTGAGCTCCGCCTACAGTGTAGCCTCTGAGACCGCTGTCCTGTATAAGCTTTCCTGCGAACTGTCCTTCGGGGCGTTTGAAGGTAGAGCCTGCACTGGGAAATTCCAAAGGCTGCTTTGCACGTCTTCTGCCCATTAGCTCAACCATTTTATCTTGAATATCGTCATAGTTTCCGAGGTTCAGTTCAAAAAGTCCCCCCGTAATGATCTCGTCATTATCGTAAAAAACGCTGTGACGGTAGCTAAGCTCCATATCGTGGACGTCAAAAGTATGTATATAGCCTTTTCCGTCAATGGCTGTGCAGGACTTTATAACGTCCCTGATCTCACCTCCGTAAGCTCCTGCGTTCATATATATCGCTCCGCCTACGGTACCGGGAATGCCATAAGCAAATTCAAGTCCTGACAAAGAATGTTCCAAGGCAAAACGGCACAGCTTTATGAGACTGCACCCCGCCTGAGCGTATATAGTTGTTTCATCTACCATGAATATTTCGTCTATGGAACTGCCCATAAGCAGCACAACGCCGTCAAAGCCCCTGTCGTCGCACAGGATGTTGGAGCCTTTTCCCAGAACAAGAGTTTTCACACCATATTCCTTTGCGGCTAAACAAAGCTGGGCTAAAGCGTCCTCCGAGCTTACGTCTATCATCGCTGTACATTTTCCGCCTACCTTGAAGGTAGTATGCTCTGACAGCGGTTCGTTGTACATAACCCTGCATTCGAGCTCCAATGCGAGATTAAGAAGTTTTTCTGTATTCATATTGTTTCCTTTCAAAGCTAGATATCTAAATTTGGACGTTTAGATTTCAGATATTCCCGTATGAGCTCATAGTCGCTGTTAACTATAAGACGTTTGGGAAAATCCAATTCTTCCGCCATTTTCAAGGCTATCGGAGTCTGACCTATAAGCTGACAGAAATGACAATCTGAGTCGATGACTATGGGGATATCATACTTTTTGCAAATCTTCATTACCTCGATCGAATTCTCTCTTGAACCCTTTTTGTTCATTATGGAGCTTTCGTTTATTTCAACCAGCTTGCCGTATTCCTTGAACGCTTTAAGTCCCTTTTCATAATCAAAGGGAAAGTAAGACGTGGTACAGTGTCCTATAACGTCAACGTAAGGATTTTCAGCGATCTTAAGATAGATGTCCGTATGCTCCTCCGCCGTTGTCGGAATTAAACAGCCCTCGTAACGGTGCATTGAAGCCACTATCCATTCAAGCTCCGACAGCAGACTGTCGTCAAGGTCAAGAGCGCCTCCCGACATAATATCTGCCTCTGCACCTTTAAGAACTGTGACTCCCTCAATGGTTCTGGGCAGACACCTCAGGTTTCCAAAGTGCCACATATGGGGACTGTCAGGCATAGCAGGCGCGTGATCGGTCATTGCGATTATTTTAAGTCCGTTTTTAGCCGCCCATACACAGTTTTCGGTTATAGTTGAGTAAGCGTGTGTTGACGCAACAGTATGTGTGTGCATATCTCCCTGTAATTGCATTTTCATTAGCTCCTGTTATCAGAATGTATCCCAATTCTTTACAGATTCCTTCTGATCCATTTCAAGACCTAGGTTCTGCAAAAGCTCCGTTGCGGCGTTATAGCCCATTTTCTTGTGACGGTTGTTCATTGCTGCAACCTCCAGAATTACTGCAAGATTACGTCCCGGTTTGATAGGGATAGTAAGGGAAGGTATTTTAATGCCGAGAATGGTCGTATATTCGTTGTCTACGCCCATTCTGTCGTAGATCTTGTTTTTATCCCAAGGCTCAAGCTCAACTATAAGGTCTATCTTTTCCGACACCTTAACCGCGCCCATACCAAACAGACGTCGTGTGTTGATGATACCGATACCTCTCAGCTCCAGGAAGTGCCTGATATTGTCGGGAGACTGTCCTACAAGCGTTCTGCTGGAGGTTTTTCTTATCTCAACGGCGTCGTCCGCCACAAGTCTGTGACCTCTCTTTACAAGCTCGATAGCGCATTCGCTTTTACCTACGCCGCTTTCACCCACGATAAGAATACCCTCGCCGTAGACCTCGATAAGAACGCCGTGTCTTGTAATTCTCGGTGCAAGCTCAACATTCAGATAACCGATAAGGGCGGCAACGAAAGCCGTAGTGCTGTCCTGCGTTCTTGTTATGGGGACGTTATATTTTTTCGCTATCTCGATCATTTCGGGATAAAGCTCGTGACCTCTTGCAACTACAAACATTGGTATTTTTGTAGCAAAAAGGGCGTCTATTCTCTCATATCTTGTTTTTTCGTCCAAAGAGGCGAGATATGCGAACTCCATATTTCCGCATATTTGAATTCGCTCCGCATTGAAGTACTCATAAAATCCCATAAGCTGAAGACCCGGTCGGTTACAGTCATTATCTGTGACAATAAGTTCCTCCATATTTTCGGGAGCGTACATTACCTCCAGCTTGAGCTGATTTACGATCTCCGTGATCTTCACACTGAAAATTTCTGCCATTATCAGTCATTCCTTTCGTATGCCTTACGGCTGATTTATATTCCTCTATTTTCCTTTTACAAATTATTTATCCACTCTGTAATATTGTCTATGACCTCTTTGCTAACGCTGCCCTTTGTATCGTATTCGGAAATATCGGTTTTTCCGTTAGATTTCATAAACAGATGATTAAGTCCGACGTAAAGCTTAAAGGTACAGTTATCCTTGCCGCTCAGATACTCTTTCCAGAGAACAAAATCCTTATCGGAATATACCTGAAAATCTTCGCTTCCCTGCAAAAACAGCATAGGTATCTCAAGCGACTTTGCAACTTCAACAGTATCAATATCGTTAAGGGACTTCCAATACCGAGCGTTTACTCCCAGATAATCTCCCGTATCGGTTTCAGACAGAGACCTGATTTTTTCAGTCTCCGCTTTCAGCAGATCAAGCTTCGCGGAAATTTCATCTTCCGTAAACCCTGAGGACTTCAGCGACGCTGCGTTCTGATCGTAAATAATATCCGCAAGATGTCTTGGGCTTCCCGCAAGCGAGATCATTCCGTCCACCTCGGGATTTTCCGCGCATATCTCAGGCGCAAGCATACCCCCGAGACTGTGTCCGATAATAATTATTTTTCCGTTGTCTCCGCAGATAGTATCAGCGTACCCGACTGCCGCTGATACGTCGTCAGTGACCTCGTCCCGAACCGTTATCTCATTGTCGGCAAGCTCTGGATACTGATAATAACGTTTATTATAGCGTATCACCGCTATGCCGTTATCCGCAAGCCCGTGGGCTATGTCCTCAAAAGGAGCATTCTCACCGATAGTTTCATTCATATCCGTCTGCCCGGAGCCCTGAACAAGAATTACAACAGGAGGATCTTCCGTATCGTTCGGAACAGTCAGCAAGCCGTCAAGATCATACTTCCCGATTTTTATGGCTTGCTCGGTATATGTGTCTCCGTTTTCAGGAAGCGCGCAGTAACTCAGCCAGATACCGTCAAGCTCGTCTTTTGAATTGAATGTAAAGCTTATTTTCAAGCCGCTTTCCTCATATCTAAGGATCGCCGTTACGATCGTACTGTCTCCGCTTTTTTCTTCGGTCACTTCCAAGATCTCCGCAAACCTTCCGATAGCGGAAGCTGTGCTCTCCCATGCCGTTTTCAGAGAGTTTTCATCAAGCTGTGCCGACAGATCGGGCGAAAATAACTTGGCGGTTTCCGAGAAATCTCCCTCAGCCATTTTTAAGCTTAACGACTTCGCAAGCCCGCAAAGGTCTGCGGTCTCACCGCTACTGCTGTCCGTAAATGAACTTTCGGACTTTTTCAGCGCGCTTGTATCGGAACTTTCCTCTGAGGTTTCCGAACAGCCGCATAAGAGCAATGCGGCGGCAATAAATGCTGTAAACAAATAACGTACTTTCATCAGAACTCCCCTTTTACCTGACGTTATCCTATATTTTTAAAAGCCCCTTTGAATACATTTCCTGCGCGGCTACCATTACGCCGATCTTTCCCGACGGATAGGTAATTCCGCCCTGTAACCAAGCCGCAAACGGAGGTCTGATAGGCGCGTCCGCCGACAACTCAATGGAAGCTCCCATTGTGAACGCTCCTGCCGCCATGATCACCTTACTGTCGTATCCCGGCATATCCCACGCCTCCGGCGTAACGTAGCTGTCCACGGGAGAGCCTTTCTGGATACCCTGACAGAAAGCCACGAGATTTTCTTCGTTTTCAAGAAGTATCGAGGCGATGATGTCCGTCCTCGTTTCTCCGCTTTCGGGTAATGTCTTATAGCCCAGCTTTTCAAAGAAGCGGCAGGCGAAAACCGAAGTCTTAAGAGCCGCCGCCACAGTCTGGGGAGCCGTAAAAAATCCCAGCAGCATTTCCCTGCTCTGATTTAAGGAACAGCCGACTTCCTTGCCCATTCCCACGCAGGTGAGCCTGTCGGCGCATTTTTCCACCAGATCGGCTCTGCCGCAGATATACCCGCCTGTGGACGCGATTCCGCCGCCCGGATTTTTGATAAGCGAGCCTATAATAAGGTCTGCGCCTGCTGAAAGAGGCTCTTTCTTTTCAACAAATTCTCCGTAGCAGTTGTCTACCATAACTATAATATCGGGATTTGCGGATTTCGCAGTCTGCGCTATCTTACCGATAATTTCAACTGTCAGCGACGGTCTGAGGGAATATCCTCTCGAGCGCTGTATGTATGCGATCTTTGCGTCCTTTGCAAGCTCCGCTATTTTTTCATAGTCGGGACACATATCATCGATCAGATCAGCCTGAACATACTTTATACCAAAATCTTTAAGCGAGCCGTTTCCTTTTTCTCCTCTGATCCCGATGATCTCCTCCAAGGTATCGTACGGCTTGCCTGTACAGGAGAGCATTGAATCCCCGCTTCTGAGAACGCCGAAAAGCGCAGTTGACAGCGCATGAGTTCCGTTGACAAAAGTGTGTCTTACCAAAGCGTCCTCACCGCCGAATGCCTGAGCAAAAACCTTGTCAGTCACATCCCTGCCAAGATCGCCGTAGCCATAGCCGGTAGTCCCCTTTAAACAGCCCTCGCTTACTCGGTTATCTATAAAAGCTTTCAGCACTTTCTGTCCGTTGTAATCGGCGTTTTCATCTATTATACTGAACATCGGAGCACACTCTTTTTCAGCCTCCGCCGATATTGTCAGAAGCTTTGGGTCTATATCAAATAAACATTCATTCATCTATATTTATCCTCTCTAAAACAGTATCTATTCCGCATTCCTTAAATCCTATCTCCTCATAGTAGCTTACTCTGTGAGGACGCGCAAACAGCCTTACCTCAAAGCCGTCCTGAGTGAGCCTTTCTCCTATCCAGTACAAAAGCTGTCTGGCGTGGAATTTTCCCCTTTCCTCGGGAATTGTACCGACGTGTCCCACAAGAGCAACGCCGTCCACTATGTACTGAATGGTTGCTGTGGAATAATTCCCCAGAAGAAACGACTGGGAAAGTCCCCGCCGCACTCTGTGGGAGGTATCTGTCAGCCACAGCTCATAGCTGTCTGCAAGCTTTGGAAAACAAGCAGCAAGTATGCTGAAAACGTCGTCCAGCTTAGGAAGCTCATCGACTTCCAGCGGAGGCAGCATGTTCTTGGGAACAAAGGCAAATTCGGTACGTCTGTCGCCTTTATACTGTCCTCTCAGCATCGGCTCAAGCTCGTCGGCAAATCTTTTTTCAAGCTCTATGGTCTCGGGTCTTATCATTCCGATAAAGCCCGAAAGCTCTCTGACAGTATCCCGTCCAAAGCTTTTGCCCTCCAAGGTGGAGATCATCATCGAGCTGTTAAAAACCGAAACAAGTCCCAGCATATCTCCGTTTCTTTCCATGACAAAAAAGCGTGAGAAGCCGTACTCCACACCGTATGCGGCAAAATGAGATTTTATTCTTCTTGAGTAGTTATTGGAGGAGAGCCTCGACAAAAGCTCTCTGTCCAGCTTTTTGAATTCAGAAATCATTTATTGTATATCCTATCCAGCATAAGTTTTATTAAGGTATATGCGTTATCAAAGTCCTCACGTTTGATAACGCAGGAGGGCGAATGCAGGTATCTGCACGGAAGTGAAACGGCGCAGGTCCTTACTCCCCCGCGGGAAACGTGTATCGCTCCCGCGTCGTTGCCGCCCGCTACCCTAGTTTTGGTCTGACAGGGCAAGCCGTTTTCTTTTGCTGTCTCAAACGCAAGACTGTAAAGCTCCTTGTCGTACATTGTGTGTCTGTCCATAAAAGAAATCACAGGACCTTTGCCCAGTTCGCACACTCTGTCCGCACCGTTTGCCGAGGGAATATCCGCCGCCGTGGTAGCCTCCAGCACAACAGCGTAATCGGGAGCAACAGTATATGCCGCGCAGGTCGCTCCTCTGAGACCTATTTCCTCCTGAACCACAAAGGTAAAGTATGTGTCGTACGCAACGCCCTCGTCAATGAGCTTAAGCATTATGGCACAGCCTGCTCTGTCGTCGATAGCCTTGCACTTTACATAACCGTCCCCGTACTCTGTAAATTCCGAAATAAAGCGGACGCTATCTCCTAAGGACACAAGCTTTTCAGCCTCCTCTTTGCTGTCACAGCCTATGTCGATAACAAGCTTGTCAAATGGAACGGATCTTTTTCTTTCCTCTGAGGATAGATTGTGTACAGCCTTGCCGCCCGCAACTCCATATACACCCGCTTTTCCTATTCTGACGCGTCTGCCGAAAACTACTCTCGGGTCTATTCCGCCTACCGGAGACACTTTGACCGTTCCGTCGGGATTTATATAGGTCACTATCATTCCCACTTCGTCCATATGGGCTGAAACCATGATCTTATTTTTAGGGGAACTCTTACCCTTGGCAAAAGCTATCACATTCCCCAGATTATCAACGGTGATCTCAGCTTTATCGCATATGCGTGAGATTATATGATCTCTTACCGCTCCCTCGTCTCCCGATATTCCGTCAAGAAGACATAACTCTCTGAGCATATCCGTCATTGTGATACCTCCCCGAAGCTTAATAAATATCCTGCGATCAGCCGCGCGGTATTTTCAATATCCTGTAAATCAACGATCTCAACGGGAGTATGCATATGCTTTTCGGGAATAGAGACTGTAACGGTCTGCACTCCGTTTCTTGTAACGCCGATAACGTCTGCGTTTGTTCCCGTTTTGCCGTTCATTACTTCTGTCTGATAGGGAATACCCTCCTGTTTTGCCGTTCTGACAAGATCCTCGGACATTTTTCTTGAAAGAGAGGGCGCAAAGCCTATCATAGGACCCTTGCCCAGTTCTCCGCAGTCCTCAGCGCTTTCACCGTGAGTTTTTGCAAAGGAAACGTCCACAACTACGGCAAAATCGGGGGCAGTCGTGTAAGCGGCAGTCTGTACTCCCCTTTCGCCTACTTCCTCCTGCGAGGAAAAGGTAACCACGGTATTGCAGTAAAGCTCCTTACCTTTAATAAGTTCGAGAGTTCTGATTATTGCTGCGCAGCCTGCTCTGTCGTCCAGAGACTTTGCGGTAACTCTGTCTCCGTTAAGGCTGACAAGCTCATTTTCTATAAGCACCTTATCTCCAAGGGAAACCAGCTTTTCCGCCTGTTCCTTGTCAAATCCGAGGTCTATATAAATATCGTCGATCTCGGGAACTACGGTGCTGTCCTTTTCAAGATGAGGGGGCGTGGAGGTCACAACTCCCGTAAGCTTTTCACTGCCGTAAACCGTTACCTGCTGTGCAAGCAGAACACGTCTGTCAAGTCCGCCGCAATTTGATACTTTTAGAAATCCGTCATCAGTGATATAGCTGACCGTCATCCCTATTTCGTCAATATGAGCGTCAAGCAGTACAGTGGGCTTGCTTTCGTTGTATCCGTCACGTTTTAAAAACACATTTCCCGTGCTTTCCTCAACATGTACTTCGCCGTACTTTTTGAGCATTTCCGACGCTGTGTACGACGCCGTATTTTCATCTCCCGATACTCCAACCGCCTCAGTCAGACGGGAAAGTATATTTTTTAAAGTATTGATACTATCCATTTTGATACCCTATTTCAAATAATTTTATGCAAGTTCGTTTACGCACTGCTTGAAGTGCTTTCCTCTTTCCTCGAACATTCTGTACATATCAAAGCTTGCGCAGGCAGGAGTCAGGGAAACTATGTCGCCCTCCTCCGCATATTTTCTCGCAGTTTCAACCGCCTCTTTCATATCCTTGACAATGATTATCTTAATTCCGCTGTCCGCGTAGTTGGGAGCCGCCATTACAGCTTCCTTGATCTTCTCTCTGGTCTGACCCATAAGGATAAGCACCTTGACCTTATCACATATGGGAGCCGCCATGGGCTCAAAAGAAATACCCTTATCCGAACCGCCCTGTATCATTATCTGCTTCTGATCGAACGCATTAAGGCAGGCAAGCACTCTCGTGGGACTGGAGGCGATAGAGTTATTATAATACTTAACTCCCTCAAACTCTCTTACAAACTCTATCCTATGCTCTACTCCGCCGAATTCCCTGGCAACTTTTGCTACAGTCTCAGGCTTTACGTCGCCGTATGTCATTGCAATAGCTGTAAGATAGTCCTCAACATTGTGCATACCCGGAATTTTAATGTCGTCCTTATGAACATACTCTGTGACGCTGCCCTTATGATTGTAGCAGAGCATACCGTCATCACGCAGGAAAGAACCCTCCTCAGGCATTATTTTAGTACTGAAATATGCGAGACGTCCTCTGACGATAGGAGCAAGGTTTCTTGTTGTCTCGTCGTCCCAGCTCAGAACAGCTTTTGAGTATGCGTTCTGATGATAGAGCAGATTGCATTTAGCCTGTGTGTACTCATCCATAGTTCCGTGAACGTTAAGATGATTGGGTCTTATATTGGTAATTCCCGCAACGTCGGGAGATTCTCTCATTGAAATAAGCTGAAAGCTTGAAAGCTCGCACACTGCAATATCCGTATCGGAAATAGTCTCGACCATAGGCAGCAGAGCCTTGCCTATATTTCCTCCGATATGAACTCTCTTGCCTTCTCCTTTGAGAAACTCGCTTACAAGAGTAGTAGTGGTAGTCTTTCCGTCCGATCCTGTAAGAGCATAGGTTTTGCATGGACAGAGATCAAAAAAGGTTTCCATTTCAGAGGTAACGATAATGCCCTGCTGTCTTGCCTTTGTAAGTATGGGATCATTATAGTACATACCGGGGGTACGGAAAACTATATCACAGTTGAAAATCTCGTCGAGATAGTTTTCCCCCAGCGAAAACTCGCAGCCCTTTGCGGAAAACTCCTCATATATAGTCTCGTCAAAATCGTCCTCGCTTTTTTTATCGCAGACTACGCAGCTAATTCCCTTGTTGAGAAACTGCTTTATCAGATCGGTATGACTTACTCCGACGCCAATAAACGCTATTCTTTTATCCTTAATAGATGCAAAATATCTCTGTGCTTTTGTCATAAATCAAATCTCCTTTGTTATGTATGGTGTATGTGACATGCCAAGTTCACGGCAAGTACACATACATATTCTATTTTATTATATACCATTTTAGCGCAAAACGCAAGAGTTTTTTGCGTATATAATTATTTTTTATTGTAAAACTTATTCAAATCATTCAAGTCAGATATATTATGGGAAACGTTTACTTGATTTTTCAGTGTAAATATTTGCTGTGAACAGTCAAAATTTTATGAAACATAGAGAAAATTAAAAAAATTCTTTTAAAACTATTGTAAAAAGAAAAAATATAAAGTATAATAATATTATAAAACTACGGTTAGTTTCGTTTAACGAGAAATTTTTATTTTTGGAGGACGTACAATGGGAAGCGCAGAAAAAATTTTGTTCGACAATTCGTCAAGAGTCGCACCTCTCGGTCTTATCGCTATGGAGGGCGCTAAGGAGTTAGGGGAAAAGGTCAACTCATACCTTACCAAATGGGCTAATGAGGGTGAATTTTTCAAGGATACTTTTCTTGTGGAGACAAGCTGTCCGAGATTTTCTTCGGGCGACGGCAAGGGTCTCATAAAGCAGACAGTAAGAGGAAACGACTTGTTTATCCTATGCGATATGGGAAATTACAGCGTGACATATGATTATTTCGGACATGAGAATTGTATGTCCCCCGACGATCACTATCAGGATCTTAAGCGAATTATTCAGGCGGCAAGCGGCAAGGCTCACAGACTTAACATTATTATGCCTTCCCTCTACGGCGGCAGACAGCACAGAAGAAATTACAGAGAATCCCTTGACTGCGCGGTCGCATTGCAGGAGCTCCAGTCCATGGGCGTTTCAAACGTACTCACCTTTGACGCCCACGACCCGAGAGTACAGAACGCTGTTCCGCTTATGGGTTTTGACAATATTATTCCGTCATATCAGGTGCTTAAATCAATGTTCAAGAATCTTGACGATTTCAGACCCGACAAGCAGCATTTTATGATAGTTTCACCTGACGAGGGCGGTATCAACAGAAATATGTATTATGCGTCGGTACTGGGCGTAGACCTTGGTATGTTCTACAAGAGGCGTGATTACTCAGTGATCGTAGAAGGAAGAAACCCGATCATAGCTCACGAATATATGGGCAACGATGTTCAGGGCAAGGATATTTTCATTGCCGACGATATTATCTCCTCAGGCGAATCGATGCTTGATATTGCTGTGGAGCTTAAAAAGCGCAAGGCTAATAAGATCTACTGCTACGCTACCTACGCTATTTTCACAAACGGACTGGAGTCATTTGACAAGGCTTATGCAGACGGAATTATTGACGGCGTATTTGGTACGAACCTTACCTACCGTTCACCTGAGCTTCTTGCAAGACCTTGGTTCTACGAGGTCGACTGTGCTAAGTATATAGCTTACTTCATTGTGGCTCTTAACCACGATTCTTCTATTTCAAAGGTTATGGATCCTCACCAGAAAATTACTGCGCTGCTTAAGAAGTACGGGATCAAGTAATATGTACTTATTCAATAGAGGTATGCTGATAAAACAAATCGGGATTTAGCATAGTAGCCGTACATACCAACTGCATATTCACTGTCAATCATGGTTAATGCTCTTATATTATGATTTATAATCTGCATACAATGACAGAGGTAATAAAAATGATACTATTTGTTTTAACCGGTACCTGCGGTGCAGGGAAATCAACGATAATAAAGGAACTCGGTAGCCGCCTTGACAGTGCGACATACTGTTGCATGGACAGCGATGATGTAGGGCTGAACTGGTGGGATTACGCAGACACCGACCATGAATCGGAGTATGCAGATGACTGCCTTAAAGAAACTGTCAGACTTGCGTACGATAAGCACATAGTATTTGCTACCTGCATGAATCCGTTGGATTATTTCATGAAGCACACGGCACCAGAAAGCATCGTGGCGACGTTTTTTATAGCACTTTCTACGAGCGGTGCGATAATAGAACAAAGGCTTAAGGAACGTCCCGCCGAGCGTGGTTTCACTACTCCAGAATCAAGGCAACCACATATTGAATACGAAGAGTGGTTCATTAGGAACAGGAGCAAATTCCAACTGTTCATTGATACCTCCGCTCAGACACCTAGCGAAACTGCTGATATTATCGCACAGCATATACTCAAATGGTCATAAAGCAAGGTCAGCTCCTTAAATTTAATGCTCAAAGATGTTAGAACAAGGAAATTCTGATTTATCTTAATTAATAAAATTTTATTCAGAAGAAATTTTGATTTAAATTCAATAGAATTAGAGCCTGTTGACACTATTTAAGCCACATATAAGAGCAGGCAATTTGGA